>JBAUGC010000984.1:0-4536 GCA_049679485.1 Xanthobacteraceae bacterium | reverse complement strand
ATCGGTCTGCGCCAGTGTCGGTCCGATCCCGACGGTGAGTGTGATCGCAAGGGCCACCAAAATCGATTTCATCGCATTGCTCCGTGGATTCTCCGGTAGGGTGGGTTTAGTAGTGAAGCTGCGCGATCGAAGCAAGCGCTAATCCTTGAACAGATATCCCAATCGGGGGGGCAGAACCCGCGGCTCGACTCGGGTCAGTATCAAACGTAACGCGGTTGCCGCCAGCATCGGCCGCTTACAGCGCCAACTTGGTTTGCGTCGCGCCGATCAATGCACCGATGACGAGCGCGATCCCGGCAATCTGAATGAGCGTCAGCGCCTGTCCAAGCACAACGACGCCAAGACCGGCGGAAATCACCGCATCGGCGTAGGAAAGGAGCGACGTGCGCACCGGCCCGATCATCGACACGGCAATGAAAAAGGCAATCATTGCGAAGCCGTACAGCGTGGAAGCGGCCAGGAAACCGATCCACGCGGAGGCTGTCTGCGGCGAGGCGAAGTCGCCACTCACGGCACAGAGTATTAACAACAAAACGCTGGCAGCCGCCGCCATATAGAGCGTCAGCGGCCGCGCGTCGCCCCTGCCAAACACCCGGCTGGAAACAACGATGACGACGGCTAATCCAATCGCGGCGCAAAAAGCCAATGCCACACCGCCGATGTTGAGGTTGCCGCCGCGCACGTCGAGTGCCAGCGCCAGCCCGGCAAGGGCAACTACAATCGCTGCACCGGTTTTCCAGGCGAATTTCTCCCAGCCAAAGCCGGCAACGATGACGGCGGCCATCAGCGGGAACAAATAGAAAATCAGTATCGCCAACGCGAACGGAATCGAACCGAACGATCGAAGCAGCGCCCAAGTGTAGAGCGCCGTCACAACCCCGAGCGCAGCGGCCGCAAATGCGTCGCGTTTCGGAAGAACGAGTGAAACGCCACTGACGCGCAACCAAACGATCAGAGCAGCCGTCGGCACAAGAAACCGCGTCGCCGCGAGTGTGAGTGGGTTACTGCCGCCCTGATAGGCGACGCTCGCCGATGTATTGGCGAGCGCAAAGCCAGCGGCTGCGGCCAATGCTACCGCGATGCCGATCCGCGCGCGCCGATGAGAAATCGTATCGATTGCAGACACCGCCGCGCTCCCCCAATGTGTTCGGCCGGTGTTTGAGCTCTTTCCGGCCTTGCTTATAAGTCGTGGATCTGGCGGTGCGTTTGCGCCAAATCTTCCGACCGCTACGTTACACGCAAACGATGTCAGATAAGAAATCGAGCAATTCGACTGCTCTCAGTAGTCCTTGATCGCCGTATCGAAGATCGAAGCGGGACTGGTAGTCCGGCGCCCTGAGCGTCGGCGTGGTCGAAGCGCCTGTTGCACAACCGCGACACGCTGACTCTTTTTTACGTCCGGGCGCGGCTTTAACCGGTCGTTGCGAAATCTATGCGTTTCGTATGAGGCAACCTCAAAGGAGGTCGCCAATCATGCGCATTGTTTGCTTGCTATTCGCGAGCGTAGCCGTCGCGTTGGGCGGCTCGCCGGGCTACGCAGCTGATCTTGCTCCACAGCCGGTCTACTACCCGCCGCCCCCGCCGCCTCCGCTCTACACCTGGACCGGGTTTTATTTCGGCGGCAACGGCGGCTTCGGCGGCGATCAGTTTCAATATCCGGTCACGGTTGGATCGACTGCCGGCACCGCAAGCTTGAACTCGAGTGGATTTTTTGGCGGCGGCCAGGTCGGCTTCAATTGGCAGCTGGCGCCCGCCTGGGTCATTGGCGTAGAAACCGACTTCGATGGCGCCGACATTGCAGGTAACGCGACTGCATCAGCGACAGTCGGTGCCACGGCGACTGCGGGCACCAAACTCGACTGGTTCGGCACGGTGCGCGGCCGAGCGGGTTTCCTCGTAACCCCCAGCGCGTTGCTCTACGGCACCGGCGGATGGGCCTATGGCCACACCACCACGTCGGCCACCGCCAGCCTGACCGGCGTGGGAAGCGCCGCCACTTCGCTCGGGGCCGAACAAAACGGCTGGACTGTCGGCGGCGGGCTGGAATACGCCTTTAACCCCTGGCTGTCCTTCAAAACCGAGTATTTGTATCTGAATCTCGGTACGGCGGGCCTAGCCAGCGGGACGGCCGCAGGCGTGCCGTTTTCCCTCAGCGAGAAAGCGACGTTCCAGACGGTCAAGATCGGCCTCAACGTAAAGCTTGGAGGCTGGGGTTCGGGCTGGGGCCTGCACTAGAGCGCAATCGCTTCAGATTGAATCGATTGGCGCTCTATCATTTTGGTGGAGCATGATCTTTTCGGAAAACCGGCTGCCACTTTTCCGGATCATGCTCTAAAAGTTCGTGCGGTGTTGTTATCGGCCGCCGAGGACGCGATCGCCGACACTCCAATTCTGAAGAGCTGACGGTCGTTCAACTTGCCGACTCAGCGGGTCGGTACCGGCTTCTCGCCGCGATAGTCGTAAAAGCCGCGCTGGGTTTTGCGGCCGAGCCAGCCGGCCTCGACGTATTTCACCAGTAGCGGGCACGGCCGGTATTTTGAATCCGCGAGCCCCTCGTGCAGCACCTGCATGACCGAGAGGCAGACATCGAGGCCGATGAAATCGGCAAGCTCCAATGGCCCCATCGGATGATGCGCGCCAAGCCGCATCGCATTGTCGATCGCCTCGACATTGCCGACGCCTTCGTAGAGCGTGTAGATCGCCTCGTTGATCATCGGCAACAGGATACGGTTGACGATAAAGGCGGGGAAATCCTCCGACACCGCGATCTGCTTGCCGAGCTTGCTGATGAATTGCTTGACCGTGACGAAGGTTTCATCGTCGGTGGCGATGCCGCGGATCACTTCGACCAGCTCCATGAGCGGCACCGGGTTCATGAAATGAATGCCGATGAAGCGCTCCGGCCGGTCGGTCGAGGCGGCAAGCCGGGTAATCGAAATCGAAGAGGTGTTGGTGCCGACGATGGTCTCGGGTTTGAGTGTCGGGCACAGCGCGGCGAAAATCTTGCGCTTGACCTCTTCTTTCTCGGTCGCCGCCTCGATCACCAGATCGCAGTCGCCGAGATCTTCCAGCGTTTTTGCCGGGCTGATGCGCTTGAGCGCAGCCTCGCGCTCATCGTCGGTAATGCGCTGCCGGCTGACCTGACGCGCCAGGTTGCCGCTGATGGTGGCGAGCCCTTCGGAAATGCGTTCGGCGACAATGTCGTTGAGCAGCACGTGCAGGCCTGACAGCGCGCAAACATGGGCGATGCCGTTGCCCATTTGACCGGCGCCGATCACGCCGACCTTTCGGATGGCATGACCTGTGCCTCCGCTGTGGTCACCGCGCGTCTTCGGCCGCTCCTTTACTTCGACCATCTTGGCTTACCTTCTGCGAAGGATCATGCGGCTATCTCGCGCCCACCGGGTCAACGACCGCGCTTTTCCAACTCCTGGGCCAGCTCCGGCAAGGCCTGATAGAGGTCCGCCACCAGTCCATAGTCGGCAACTTGAAAGATCGGCGCTTCTTCGTCCTTGTTGATAGCGACAATAACTTTCGAATCCTTCATCCCGGCCAGATGCTGAATAGCACCTGAAATGCCTACAGCGATATAGAGGTCGGGGGCCACCACCTTGCCGGTCTGGCCCACCTGCCAGTCATTCGGCGCATAACCGGCGTCAACCGCCGCGCGCGAGGCGCCCATCGCCGCGCCTAGCTGGTCGGCGACCGGCTCTATATACTTGGTGAAGTTCTCGCGGTTTTGCATCGCCCGGCCGCCGGAAATGATGATCTTGGCCGAGGTCAGTTCCGGCCGCTCCGACTTCGACAGTTCCTCGCTGACGAAGCCGGAAATGCCGGGATCGGCCGCAGCAGCCACCGACTCAACCGGCGCCGCGGTACCGCCCTCGCCAGTCGCCTGGAACGCGGCGGTGCGCACCGTGAGAACCTTCTTGGCGTCCTGCGAGCGCACGGTCTGGATGGCGTTGCCCGCATAGATCGGCCGCTCGAACGTATCCGGGGCTACGACCTTCGTGACCTCGGAAATCTGCATCACGTCAAGGAGCGCCGCGACGCGCGGCATGATGTTCTTTCCGCTCGTGGTCGCCGGCGCCAGGATGGTTTCGTAGGGGCCCGCGAGCGAGACGATCAGCGCGGCGGTCGGCTCGGCGAGCATGTGCTCATAGGCCGGCGCATCGGCGAGCAGCACCTTCTTGACGCCGTCGAGCTTGGCAGCGGCGTCGGCGACCGGCTTGCAGTTATGACCAGCAACGAGGATGTGCACGTCGGCGCCAATCGCCTTGGCGGCGGTCAACGCCTTGCTGGTCGCGTCTTTGAGGGATTTGTTGTCGTGCTCGGCGAGCAAAAGGGTCGGCATCAGCGTTTCCGGTCCGCAGTCGGCTGTTGTTGCGGCCTCTCCCCTTGCGGGAGAGGGCTGCTCGGCGGTTCAACAACAAAGAACCGGTGAGGGGTCGGGCCGCAACCCCTCACCCGACCGAGATTGTTCAACCGCCAGCGCTGCCCCCTCCCGCACGGGGAGAGGGCATAATCGACAGGCAC
>JBAUGC010000983.1:0-17707 GCA_049679485.1 Xanthobacteraceae bacterium | reverse complement strand
GTCCGGTGATTGTTGCCATCTGGGGTTTGGAAACCGACTTCGGCGCCGTTGACGGCAAGTTTCCGACCATCCGTGCGCTGGCGACGCTCGCTTATGACTGCCGGCGCCCGGACAAATTTCGCGGCGAATTGCTTGCCGCGTTGCGCATCGTCGAGCGCGGCGACATGACGCCCAACGAAATGCGTGGCGCCTGGGCGGGCGAGATTGGACAGACGCAGTTTCTGCCGTCGTCGTACCTGAAATACGCCGTCGACTACGATGGCAATGGCCGCCGCGATCTCATTCACAGCGTACCCGACGCGTTGGCCTCGACCGCCAACTATCTCAAAGGCTACGGCTGGCAGCGCGGCCAGCCGTGGGGCGAAGGCGCGCCTAACTTCCAGGTGTTGTTGCAGTGGAATGCGTCGCAGGTTTATACGCGGACCGTCGCTTATTTCGCCGAGCAGCTCGCAGCCGGCCAATAGGCCTCCGCCGCCGTCCTAACATTGTGATCTGGTAATATCTTCTGGCGGCTGCCGTTGCGCCGAGCGTGGCATCGTTGGCGCTGGCGCAAAAGACTAAACCGGTATAGCCACAGATCTAAGCTGGCTTGGCGTCGCCGAGCCAGCGCTCAAGGAAAACGTTGAGCCACGCGCGGGTGCTGTAGTCGTAGACCGCGCGGTCGGCGAAGTGCGCGGCATAGGGCTTTGCTCCCGGCATTTCCAGGCGCTGGTGACCGCGCGCCGTCCATTTGTGCATCATCAGGCGCGTCACATCCGGATGAAACTGCAGCGCGTAGCTCCGGCCATAGCGAAACGCCTGCACCTCGAACATGTCACCTGCGGCCAGAAGCTCGGCGCCGTCCGGCAGATCGAAGCCTTCGCGGTGCCACTGATATACTTGCTCCGGCCATGGATTGACCACGGCGAGCCCGGCAGGTGTCGGCCGGATCGGATAGTAACCGATTTCGGCGTGGCCGTTCGGGTGCGGATAGACCCGTCCGCCAAGAGCGCGCGCGCAGATCTGCGCGCCAAGGCAAATGCCGAGGAACGGCTTTTCCTCTTTGAGCGGCACTGCGATCCAATCGGTTTCCCGGCGGATGAAATCGTCCGGGTCATTGGCGCTCATTGGGCCGCCGAAAATAACCGCGCCGGTATGCTCGGAGAGCGTCGTCGGCAGCGGATCGCCGAACCGCGGCCGGCGCACATCGAGCGCAAAACCCAGCTGCTGCAGGGCGTATCCGACCCGCCCCGGGGTCGAGTGCTCCTGGTGGAGAATAATCAGGATCGGTTGTCGCATGACTTAAAGAGAATCGCAGGCGCCCGCGTAGTTTCGTATCGCGTTCACGCGCAAATTCAAGGCAACACGGCGGCCCGACCGCTACGACCGGCGCTCTGCCCAACGGGTGCCGAAATACATCAACGCCAGCAGCAGCGCCTTCGGCATGATCCGCGATAAAGACACTGCGACCCGGTTGCCAAAGCCGGCAACGACTACGCGCCTGCCGCGCATGAACCCATCATAGCCGATCTGCGCCACACGCTCGGCCGAAAGCGATACCAGCGCGAGCTGTGATCGCTCGTCGCGCAGCCCGGCGCGCTGCTGAAACTCGGTCGGAACCGGCCCCGGGCAGAGCGCCGTGACCCTGATGCCGCGGCGCCCGAATTCCTGGTGCAATGCTTCGCTGAGCGAGAGCACATAGGCCTTGCTGGCGTAATAGACCGCCATGCCTGGCCCGGGCATGAAAGCGGCAACCGAAGCGACATTGAGAATGCCGCCGCGGTGACGCGCGAGGCTGTCCACGAAGGTGAGCGATAGTTCAGTCAGCGCGCGGACATTCAGGTCGATCATGGCGAGCTGTTCGTCGCGACCGAGCCTTGCGGCGCGGCCAACGAGTCCGAAGCCGGCATTGTTGACGACAATCTCTGGTTCGAGACCGCGCGCGGCCAGCTCCGCGGCCAACGTTGATACCGCATCGCGGCGGGTGAGATCGATGCTCAGTACCGTCGGACGCGGTGCGCCGGCGGCGGCGATCTCCGCGGCAAGAGCTGTGAGCTTATCCTCACGTCGCGCGACGAGGACGAGCTCATGGTTGTGCCGGGCGAAAACCCGGGCCAGCTCCGCACCAATGCCGGCAGACGCGCCGGTGATGAGAGTTACGGGTTTCATGCGTCGCCGTTTGTATCGCCGGCCTTTGCGGCGATACGCTGACGCAACTCAATCCGTTGCCGCTGCGACACGCCGAGGAGGTCGGCGGCGCGCCACAACAGATTGTCTTCAAGTTCGTCACGGCGGCCGTCGGCATAAACAATTTCCCACATCATTTCGACAACCCGGGCACGGCCTTCCTCATCAAGCGTGCGATTGAGAAGGCTCGTGAAGTGGTAAAGGTCGACGGCTTCGTGCTCGGCCTCCGTCGCCTTGTCGATCAGCTCATCGGCTACAGCATCATCGAGGCCGAAACGCTGCTTGACCACGGCATGGAGCTTGTCGCGCTCGTCCGACGTCATATCGCCGTCGATGGTGGCGGCGTGCACGAGCAGCGCGACCGCCGCCAGACGGTAATCATTGTCAGCGAATTGGCTTGGATGCTTCCCACCGTCCACGAACTCGGCGACAAAGTTTCGAAACGCTTCGAGCATGCACCGTTCCGTGTGAAGGGCGTTCCCCATGCCTCATATGCGAGATCATGCGTGCTATTCAAGGCCGCTGCGGCGCCGTGGAAGGCCTACTGAATCGCCTTGCCTTCGCGATAGCTTTCCTGGAGCAGGCGCAGATTCGCCGCCACATAGGGATTGGCGGGATCTTTGGCGGCCGCCTCGTCCAGCTTCTTGTGGGCGCGCGCGTAATCGCCGCGCAGCATGTACGAGAAGCCCTGATTGTTCAGGATCTCAACGGTCGGGCCGATGATCCGGGTCGCCTCCTGATAGGCGCGGTCGGCAAGATCAAAGCGGTGCAGGCGGTCATAGGAAGCCGCAAGCCCGATCCAAGCCTCGGCATCGCGCGGATGCTGTTCGACGGCGCTGCGGAAGGCTCGTTCGGCGAGACCGTAATTGTTGCTGCGGAAATATTTCTTGGCGGCTTGCAGATCATCATGAGGATCATCGCCAAGCAGGCCGGGCTTGGCCAAAGGCGCGACCGGTTCTCCGCGTGGCCCCGGCTCAGCCGGCGCCGTCGCAACGGACCCAGTGGTCTCGGGAGTTCTGTTGTCAGGTTTTCCGGTGATCCAGTTCGTGCCGTCCGCGCTTCTCGGCGCCCACAGATCGTTCAGCTTGAAGCCGGAATCTGCAGCGGGCGTGTCCGCCGCGTCGCTCGTCTTTGGCGCGTCGCTCGTCTTTGGTGTCCAAAGATCGCTGAGTTTAGTCGACGAGGCGCACCCCCCCAGGCACGTCAGGCCAGCCGCCATGACGATCAACGCCCGAGTTACTCGGATACTCATCAACGCGCTCCGGACCACGACGCGTCCGGCCGATTTCGTCGCCCCAAGGATTGCGCTGGCGCGCCGGCGGATCGGACAGCCCCGGACACGCAAGCTAGGGGACGATGGTTAAGAATCCCTCGCCCTGCCGGAGGCTTGCGCCTTGGCTCCGCCGGAACGGCTTTGGCCCGGCTTAGTCGTGAGAACCGAAGCCATCAGCCGGAGACGAGCATGGATAGTAAGAGCAACGCCGCAACGGCGACGAGGCCCTGCAACAGCGTTCCGACCGTCAATGCGACGAGCCCGCGCAGCGGCCGAAGCCCAACGCTGGTTGAAACCAGCCAAAAAAACTCGTCGTTGATGTGGGTGACCGTCATAGCGCCCGCGCCGATGGCCAGAGTGGCGAGCGCCTTAGCGTTCTCGCCGCCCAGTCCAAGAGGCGGCAAAATCGGCTGCACCATGCCGGCGGCGGCGATAGCCGCAACCAGTGACGAACCCTGCAAAGTCTTTATTGCCGCGGCGACCAAAAACGGGATCAGCAAGCCGCCAAATCCGCCAAGGTGCCAGTCGAGCAGACGCTCGCCGATGAGCTCTGCCATGCCCGTTTCCTGACAGAGCCGCTGCAGGCCGCCGGCCGCGCCCACGGTCAGCAGGATACCGGCGACGTTGCCCAAGGCCCGGCTGGTCCAATTCGGATCGGCCAAAAGCTGCAGGCTCGGGCGCCACAGCCCAATGACGACAATGCCAACGCCGACGACGAAAAGGCTAAGCGGACGGCCAACTCCTATAACCAGCTCTCGCGCCGGACCGCCGCCAAGCGGCTCGCTGGGCATGGTGCCGATGGATTGCTCGATCAGCATCAGGAGCGGGATGGCCATTGCGAGAATGACCACGATCGCCGCCCAACCCGCTTGCTTCGGCATGGTTGGAGGACGCTCTTCTATCGAGGACGGCAGCGCGGCGCCGCCGACCGGCAGCCATCGCGCCCAAGCGGCGCCAATGACAACCAGTAAAACCGCGAGCGGCAAACCGAACAGGGCGACGCGCCCCCATGCGGCTTCAAGAATTGAAGCGGCCGCGATGGGCACCGGCGAAAACAAGACCAGACCGTGGCTTGCGGAAATCGCCAGCGCCAGCGCGATCGGAGCCGCGCCGTGCCTTTGCGAAGCTCCACCACCGATAGGCCGAAGCAGCGGCATCAGCACTGCAAACGCCGCGGCGGGCAAGGCACCGATGCCGGCAATCAGACCCAATAGTGCCGCAATTGTTGCGCGCCCGAACCACAGCCAATGGCTGATTGCCGTCGCAACTTGACCGGCAGCTCCAGGGCTTTCGGCTAGACCGGAAACCAAGCCCGCGGCGACGATCACCAGCCCCGGAGAATAGAGCGCTTGCGAAAACCCGGTACCGAAGGCCCTGCCGACAAGGCTGATGGAAAGCCCGGCGGCCAATCCAAACGCCGAAGCAACGAACACCATCACGAGAAACGGATGCAGACGCCGCAATTGCGTGGTCACAACAAGAACAACGACCGCCGCAAGCAGAAGGAGCGCATCGAAGAGGGGCGTCCCGGACATTTAGGCCGCTGGCACGCAGTTAGGCTGTAACGAACGAGCCTTGGCGGACATCGCGAGGCCTGCCATCACCGAAGAAGATGCCTCCTCAGAACACCCTGATCCGAAGAAATACTCGCGGCATCAACATCGACGTCGAGGAATTCGCAGCGCCGGAAACGGGCCTTCTCTTCCAGAGGAATGGTCGCGTCGATCCCGACTTTGGCACGAATGCCGTTGCGGCCGACGCGGACATATTCGTGTCCGCGCGCCTCCGGAATGACGAACAGATCCCGCGAAGCCTCCATGCGGGTCGCCAGCGCATATTCGACGTCGTGCGAATTGCGAATGTCGATGTCCTCGTCAACGACGATAATCAGATCGAGGTCCTTGAGCGCACCGAACGCCGCGAGGATGGCATTGCGCTGCAAGCCTTCGTGCTGCGGCGTCGACTTGCGGACTTGTAGCACCGCGTGGAAGCGATGCAGGCCGCCTGCGGTCATTTCGGCATCGATGACGATGGGCACCGCCGCCTGAAGCACCTTGAGCAGGCTCGCCTCGAGCACGTACTTGCGAAGCATCGTCGTTTCGAAGCTATAGCCGTTGATGACCTGGTAGAGCGGATGGTCGCGATGAGTCACGGCCGTGATTTCAAATACCGGCGCCTCGCCGGCCGGCGACAAATAGCCGACAAATTCACCGAACGGTCCTTCCTGCACGGTTTGATCGTGCAGGATCAGGCCTTCGAGCACGATCTCCGTCTCGGCGGGGATAAGAAGATCCTGGGTGACGGCTTTTATGACCGACAGCGGCCGGCCACAAAAGCCGCCAGCCGCCGCGAGTTCGTCGGCGTGTTCGGGCATTTGCGAGCCCATCGTCGCGGCAGTGTACTGGAGCGCGAGATCCGCGCCGATACACACCGCGACCGGCAGCGGCTGGCCCATCCGTTTCGCTCGCTCGAACGCAAGCCGAAGATGCCGCCCGTAATCAAGTTTGATCGCAGTGCGGTTTCCTCCGAGGAGCTGCAGCCGATGATAGGACGCATTGTAGACCCCGGTCTCCGGATCGCGAACGATGACGACACCGGCGGTGATGAAGCGGCCGGCGTCTTCTGCGGTGTGAAACAGGACCGGAAGCATCGACGCAAGGTCGATCTGTTTGGTGTGGACGTTTTGCTGCGCGGGAGCCTTCCCGACCACCGCCGGCGGAATCGGCGCAGTCAGCGCGCGTCCGATCGCATTGCGAATGCCGCGAAAATCCAAACCAAATGCTGCCTCGCAATTAAGCTGGCAGCATAAAAGGTTGCCGATCACCGGGACATCGTAATCATCGACGGCCGTGAACATCAGCGCCGGCCCGCCATCTCGTTTCTTGAGCACGCCGGCGACGGCAAGGTTCGAATCTATCCGCGCGGTGAATGCCTGGAGCCGGCCGTGGTTGATCATGCGGTCCAGCGAGGAACGAAAGCTCGTGTCCAGAACATCAGAATTTGAGAGCATTACCGTGATCGGCGCTATTTTGTTGGGGCGAGGTTGTGAGGGTCCTTGATCGCGTCGTACTTATCGAACTCGACATTATACAATTTGCCGTTCACGCGCTCGACCCGGCGCATATAGACGTCCTGGATAATGTCCCGCGTTTCCGGGTCGATTTCTATCGGTCCGCGTGGACTTTCCCACCTCATCCCTTTCATCGCCGCGATGAGAGTATCGCCGCTAGAGTCACCGCCGGTCTTTTTCAGCGCCTCATAGATGAGGTGCATGCAGTCCAAAGCCCTGGGCGAACTCATGACCGTAGTCCTGGCTGAGTGTATCGCCGCTTTCACTGACAGGGCGTCAGTTGCAGTCAGAATACTGCTTCGCTGGCATCTGCCGCGAGGCTTCTATGAAATGACCGAGAACAAGCGGCCGGTGCCGCGGGTAATGCTGTCATCAAGGCATTTTAAATGGCGAATTGACCGACGCTGTCGCTACTTTGGTGTAGGCCTCGCCCAGAGTTTTCGTTTGCTCGCCAAACGCACTCATTTGCGCCTGCATGAATTCGGTCTGGATTCGCATGACGTCCTGAAAATCCTTTGCCTGGCTCAGCTTGCCGACATAGTCGCGCGTGGCGGCGATGTTTTTCTCGGCATAGTCTTTCAGCTTTTCACCGAAGTCAGTGCCCCCGGAAGGAAAGGACGAAACCGTCTTCTGCAGAAAACTGAAGTAGTTGTCCACCGCTCCGTGCGCCTGCTCCATGGTCTGCTTGGCCATTGCGTTCAATTCTTCGAGGGGTTTTTGGTCGATCTTCATGGCTTTCTCCTTTGGGTTTGACTGAAATCACACGAGACCCTGCCGGAGGTGCTACGCAGCAGGTAACGCAATCCCGACTTAACACCTTCGCAGCCCGCCTGTGGCTTTCCAACACTCTGCCGTCCTCCAAAGTTTACACCATTTCGGGGGGCATCTGGAGAATGTCTGACGATATAGATCGGGCGGTATGGACCCTCGTAGTCATCAGCCGAGCCGCTTCTACGCGTTCATGGCCCACTATTTTGGCCTTGATTGAGACCCAGGATGCGGTCGCCCTGTCGGTCGGTTCGCTCACTGTGGCACATTTTCATCCTGATCTGATTCCAGAGCTACGCGTGGGAACGGCAAGAAGATGAGCGCGCGCGCTGAAAGAGCCCGGCACTGTTTCCGCCAGATCAGTGGGGCGTTGCTAGCCCTGGTTATCGTGTCCGGGCCCGCGGCGGCCGCGCCGGGCGATTTCATCCATGCCGACGGGACCCATCTGGTCGACGGTAACGGCTCCCGCTTTGCCATCAAGGGTATCAACCTCGGCAATTGGCTGGTGCCCGAAGGCTACATGTTCAATTTCAAGCGGGCGCGGTCCCCCAGCGAGATCGGGGATGTGATCGAGGCTCTAATCGGTCCGCAGGAGGCGGCGCGATTCTGGAGCAAGTTTCGCGACGTCTACATCGGCGAGGAGGACGTTCGCTTCATCAAGGCGGCCGGGTTCAACACCGTGCGCGTCCCGCTGCATTGGCGGCTTTTCGTCGAACCGGGCGATGGCAGCGCCGACCGGTTCGAAGGACCCGGCTGGCGCCTGCTCGACCGGCTGATTGGATGGTGCCGGGCAGCGGGCCTGCGCGTCATTCTCGATCTGCACGCGGCGCCGGGCGGCCAGACCGGAGTCAATCACGATGATGGCCCGGGCTTTCCGCTTGTTTTCTACGTGCCGCGCTATCGGCAGCTGACCATCGCACTCTGGCGCGCACTCGCGGAGCACTATCGCGACGATCCGACCATACTTGGCTATGACCTGCTGAACGAACCGATCTCGCCCTACAACGACATGGACTATCTCAATCCGCGACTGGAGCCGTTGTATCGCGACATCGTAGCCGCCATTCGCAGCGTCGATACCAACCACGCGGTGCTGCTCGCCGGCGCGCAATGGAGCATCAGCTTCGCCGCATTCGGACGGCCATTCGACGTCAATGCGATCTACACCTATCACAAGTTCTGGGCCAAGCCGACGCGCGATGCAGTGCAGAGCTATCTGGACTTCAGCAATCGCTGGAAAGTGCCGCTACTAATCGGCGAGACCGGCGAATACACCGACGCGTGGAACAAAACCTTCCGCGAGCTCAATGAACGCTTCGGTATCGGCTGGTGCTTCTGGCCCTACAAGAGCCTCGACACCGAAACGGCCGTCGTGTCGGTCCCCAAACCCGCCGGGTGGGACTTGATCGCCGAAGTCGGCAGCAGAGACGTCGGCACATTGGACGAAGGTTCGCTGCCGCCCCGCGCGCAGGCCCTAGCCATTTTGGACGCGTATCTGGAAGCGGCGAAGTTCAAGAACGATCGCGTCAACGCAGGTTATCTCAATTCACTTGGCCTTGCGGCGCCTTAGCCGTCACCCCAGCCTTCCGCTTACCGCTGTTCACCAATTGCCGGTCACCATCCGCACGATTACCGGACACAGGATCACGATGAACAGCACCGGAAAGATGCACACCATCATCGGCACTGCGAGCTTGGCCGGCAGCGCATAGGCCTTCTCCTCGGCGCGCGATAATCTTTTATGACGCATGTCGTCGGAGTAGACCCGCAACGCATCGCTGATGCTGGAACCGAGTTCATCGGATTGCTGAATCAGGGCGGCAAAGGAGCGCGCCTCTTCCAGGCCGAGACGGTCGCCGAGGTGTTCGAGCGCCTCGGTCACCGTGCGGCCCGCGCGGATCTCCAAATTCGCCATGTGGATGTTGGCAGCGAGCGACGGGTAGGAATAGCGGAGTTCGCGCCCAATCCGGTCGAGCGAGGCTTCCATTGCCAGTCCGGCATCGGCACAGACGACCATGAGGTCCATCAGGTCAGGGAATCCCGAACGATGCTCCTGGCGCTTGGCCTTGATCAGCTGGTCGAGATAGAACGTCGGCGCCAGATATCCGCAGACGCCGCCGGCCAGCACCAAAATCCAGAACGTCGATTGGCGGTTAACGTGCAGCATCGGCAGGGCGAAGAAGGCGACGACGGCGAGCCCGAGGGCAAGCATCAGCCGTGCGAAGAAAAAATAAGCAGCAGCGCGTGGATTATAGATGCCGGCCTGAATGAGCCGGTGCTGCAGTAGCTTTAGGTCTTTGCTGTCTGAGGCCGAGTAATGCCTGGTCGCATAGTCGATCAGTTTGTGCGCCGCCTTGACGCCAGAATGTCGCATTGAGCGGCGCCCGGCAGCACCCTCATTATCGAGATTGACCCGAACGGCGCGGCGGCGCACCGCCTCGCGCGCGCGCACGCCCAGCATTACCGCAAAGGCAAGCGTGCCGGTAGCGAGGAAAACGAGCACACTCAGCATCGTCGTCGCGCTGTCGCCGAACATGACAAAGGTTGAGCGTGCGTCCATCATCAGATCTTGAAGTTGACCATCTTGAACATGATCAGATTGCCGATCAGCATCCACGCGGCGGCGGAACCAAGCAGGACTTTGGTGAGATGCTCGTGCCAGACCGCGGCGTAGAAATTAGGCGCCACCACCTGGACCACGAGGAACATGCCGATCGGCAGCGAGGACAGGATCATGGCCGAGGCGCGGCCTTCGGATGCCAGCGCACGGACTTTTCGCCGCATCTTGAAACGCTGACGGATGACGTTCGAGAGGTTTTGAAGGATTTCGCCGAGGTTGCCGCCGGTCGAGCTCTGGATGCCGACCGCGGTGATAAACAGCGGCAGATCGTCAGAGCCAATGCGACCGTAGAGATTGCGCATCGCCGTTTCCAAGTCGGCGCCATAGGTGATCTCGTCGGATACCATGCCGAACTCGCTGCCGATCGGGTCGGTCATTTCGCGGGCCACCATATTGATGGCGATCGGCACCGGGTGTCCGGCGCGCAGGCTGCGCACGATCATGTCGAGAGCGTCGGCGAACTGGGCGCCGAACTTCTTCTGGCGGCGGGCACGCAACAGGCGAAGCACCAGGTAAGGCAGCGCGGTTGCGCTGAACAGCGCCGCCGCCGTCGCGTAAACGATATTGGCTGTGAACACGAAGGTGGCAACGGTGGCGAAAACACTGGTCAGCCCGACAATCAAACCGAGCCGCCCAAACCCCACGGTGAGGCCCGACTGCAGGATCAGGCGATTCAGCGTGAGGAGACTGAGCCGGTAATTGCCGCCGGCCGTCAGCCCCCGCTCACGGCGCAACTCGATGAGAACGCTTTCGCGATCCTTCTTGTCCTTCGACAGCATCAGACGGCGATTGATTTGGCTGCGATACGAGCCTGCGGTGAAGCACAGCAGATAGACCGCTTCGGCCGTGAGCGCCGCCGAGGCCGCCACCAGGACCCAGATCAGATAGATGGGATCGAAATCCAAGGACATGATCGGCCCGGATCACAATGGCTGCGACGGATCGAAGTAGGAGCCGGGGATCTTGATGCCCAGGGCGACGAGATCGGTGAGAAACCGCGGCCGGATGCCGGTGGCCTGGAAATGACCCTGCACGGAGCCGTCGGGCGCAGTAGCGGTGCGGACGAATTTGTAAATCTCTTGCATCTGGATGATGTCACCCTCAAGCCCGGTGATCTCGGCGATACTCATCACCCGCCGTTTGCCGTCGGAGAGCCGCGACAGTTGCACGATCACTTTGATGGCGGCGGCGATCTGGCCGCGGATGCTTGCCACCGTCATCGGCAGGCCGGCCATCCCGATCATCTGCTCAAGGCGGGAGATGGCGTCGCGCGGCGTGTTGGCGTGGACCGTCGCCATCGATCCTTCGTGGCCGGTGTTCATGGCCTGCAGCATGTCGAAGGCTTCCTCGCCGCGGCACTCGCCGAGGATCACGCGATCTGGCCGCATGCGAAGCGCGTTCTTGACCAGATCGCGCTGGCGGATCTCGCCTTTGCCTTCGACGCTCGGCGGCCGCGTCTCCATCCGGCCCACATGCGGTTGCTGCAATTGCAATTCGGCGGCATCCTCGATGGTGAGGAGCCGCTCCTTTTCCGAAATGAACGCCGACAGTGCATTGAGCATTGTGGTTTTGCCGGAGCCCGTACCGCCGGAGATGATCAGCGTGACGCGCGCTTTTACTGCCGCGGCGAGCAATTCGGCCATTTGCGGCCGCAACGCGCCGACGTCGACCAGCTTGTTAAGATTGAACGGCTTCTTGGAGAATTTGCGGATCGACATCAGCGGCCCGTCGATCGCTACCGGACGCACCGCGACGTTGACGCGCGAGCCGTCAAGCAGCCGCGCGTCGCACATCGGATGCGATTCATCGACCCGGCGCCCGACCGCCGAGACGATCTTGTTGATGATGCGAAGCAGATGCGCTTCGTCCTTGAAGCGCACGCTGGTCGGCTCAAGCATGCCGCCCCGCTCAACGTAAACGCACTCGTGGCCGTTGATGAGGATGTCGTTGACGGTCTGATCCTTAAGCAGCGGTTCGAGCGGACCGAGGCCGGTCATTTCATCGAGGATTTCCGATACGAAGTCGTTGAGCTCCTGGGTGTTAAGTGCGAGACGCTCGGTCAGGACGTATTGCGACACCAGCTGCTGAATGTGGCCGCGGATTTCGTCTTCGGGAAGTTTTTCAAGCGCCGACAGATTGATCTCTTCAATCAGCCGGCGATGCAGCCGCACCTTGGCGTCAAGGAGCTTGTCGGTCAGCAGCGGATTTGGGGCAGCGGGAGCCGCAGCTTCGGGCGCGGGCTCTGGAGCGGCCTCCGGAAACACCGTCCAGGATACGCCCTCAATCGCAGCGTCGACTGCAGCCGGGACCAGCTCCGGAGCAGCAACGCGGCGTGTGGAGAAACGACCTGCCATGACTTGAGTCCTACCGCTCCAGCCGGAGTAACTGATACCGCTCGTCCGCGCGCGGGCGGGAACCAAGCTGGATCCCCGCTTTCGCGGAAATGAGCGAAATCATGTGCGCATGTTGCACGATCGCACCTACGATCGCGCCCAAGAGAGCTTGAATTTTTTGCCGTCGGCCGCTCCCTCATTGGCGGGCTTGCCGCCGCCTTGGGGGAGGACGATTTTTTTGAGCTGGAGCGTAATCTTGTTGCCGGGCTTCACCTCATCCAGCGGCACGCCGCGGTCGATCGCCTCGCGAACCAGGCCATAATCGTTCGGCACGCAGGCCAGAAACGCCTCCCCGATGGCTTGTTCAATATCGCTACGGCGCAAGCCGGAAGAGAACAGCTTCTGCGCGAAACGATTGATAATGACTTGCGGCTGCGGACCGTCACCGAGCCGCTCGCGGATGGCTTCGACCAGCTGCTTGGCGTGGCGCAGCCCCGGAACCGTCGTCTCGCTGACAATGAACAATCTGTTGGAGCCAAGGAGCACGCTGTCGGTCCAGGAGAACCAGGTCCGCGGCATGTCGATCACCACGTAATCGAAATTCGACGACACCAGATCAAGCAGCCGCGTCACGACGTCCGGATCGAACGAACGCATCTCGGCCGGGCGGTTCGGCGCCGCGACCACGGCGAGGCCGGACGAATGATGCGACAGCATGACTTCAAGCAACTGCCGATCGAGCCGCTCCGGGCGCGGCTCGATTTCGCTGAGGTTCAGGCGCGGCTCAATGTCGAGATAATCGGCGCACGCGCCATGCTGGAAATCGAGATCGACGAGACAGGTCGCAGTCTTTGCGCGCGTCCCGCTGTTGAGAAGCAGCATGGCGGTCTGCACCGCGAGCGTGGTCACGCCGGCGCCGCCGACTGCCGGCAGGAAAGTGAATATCTGCGACTCTTTCCCGTCCGTACTGGCCGGCGGCTTGGCGACGCGGGCGCAAGTCTGGACCAAGTCGACCGGGGGCACTGGTTTGACCAGGACGTCGGCCACCCGCATCTGCATCAGACGCCGGGCGACATTGCCCTCGAAACTCCGCGTTACGGCGACGACTGGCGGCCAGGTGCCAATGCGGGTCATGAGCCGTTCGAGCGCTTGCAACTCGACCTCATCGCCGGGATCGAGATCGGCGACGATGACGCTGGCGCCATCGACGTCGAGATGATCCTGATCCGAGAGTGTTCCCCTGACGACATCGAGTTCGATTTGCGCGCTGGCGCCGAAAGTCGCGCGAACGCTTTCATCAAATGCGGCATCGGCCGTCACGACGACCACTCTGGCCTGGACCCCGGAGGATACAGATCCGCCGATACGCATCACTCAAACTCGCATTGCGCCTGGGTGACTCATTGAGTCGGCTGCGCCGGCGGCGGCGTGGGCGGTGGCTGTGACGCCGCCGCCGTCGCAGCTGCCGCTGCCTGCTGCTGCATATTCTCGACTTCCGACGTGGTGGGATTGGGAGGTTGAGTGACCTTATCGGTGCGATAGCGCTCGATCGCCGTCTGCATCTTCTGGCCGTTGAAAGCGATGTTGGTGTTGCCGCTATAACGCGGCCACGGATCGGCGATCTGCTCCGCAGCGTTGGCCGCGACTGCGTCGCCGCCGGAAAGCGCGATAGTGTCGCGCCGTGCGTAGTAGAGGTCCGAGCAGCCGGCAAGTGCGGCAGCGAGCGTCACACCCAGGGCCAGCGTGCGCACGACGCGATGTTTGCTCTGCTTAGTTTCTGGCTGAGACATAAGCCCCTCCTGTCCTCGGCAAGTCGAGGATGTGGCCGACATACGGCCGGTTCGCTGCACCGATGGCGAGCCGCGCCAGCGCCGGGCTGACCTCGGCTTGGCCCATCAGGAAGAAGTCGATGTCGTTGGCCGGCAGGCTGGAGTCGAGCGGCGTGCGAATGGGCGCGCTCGGCGCTATCGGATGAACGATGTGCGGCGTCACCAGAATCACGAGATCGGTCTCGTTTTTCTGATATTGGCTGGAGCGGAACAGAGCGCCGAGCACCGGCGTGTCGCCGACCCACGGCAACTGATCCTGCGCCGTCGTACTCTGGTTCTGCAACAGACCGCCGAGCATGAAGCTCTGACCGTCGCGTAATTCGATCGTGGTCGAAGCCCGGCGCACGATCAGCGGCGGCACCGAAATGCCGGCGACCTGCACCGGATTGCTTGTGTCGAGCTGGCTCACCTCCGGCTTGATCACCAGATTAATCAGCCCGTCGCGGAGCACGGTCGGCGTGAACGCGAGACCGACGCCGTAGGGCTTGTAGTCAATTGAGACTACGCCCAGCGCGCCGGGAACCGGGACCGGAAACTCGCCGCCGGCAAGGAAGCTCGCGGTATCGCCTGACAATGCCACCAGATTGGGTTCGGCCAGGCTGCGCGCGAGTCCCTTCTGCTCGAGCGCATTGATCGAAACGTCGAGCGAGTTTTTGCCGCCGACCAATTGGCCGACCAGAAATCCGAATGGCGCCACGCCCGAAAGCACGCCGGCCGAGACCGCAGACGAAATCGTAGAGCTGGTCGAGCCCACGTTGAGACCGCCCGTATTGACGCCCGGCTGCTGGAACGATCCGCCCGCGGACGTGATCGGAAGTTGCGCCGGTGCGACCTGGTTGCCGACGTTGGCGACAGCGCCGGAGCCGAACATATTCCACTGCACGCCGAGTTCTCGGCTGGCCTGCCGCGAGGCTTCAATAAAGCGAACCTCCAGCATGATCTGCTGCGCCTGCAGCACCTGCACAGTATTGATGACATCGGGCACGAACTGGCGGGCAACCATCACCGCCTTATCAAGCGTGACGGCATCCGCCACCGTGCCGCTCAAGAGGATGCGACCGTTGACGGACGACACGCGGATGCCGCTTCCGGCGATGCGCGCGATCTCGGTGTTGAGCCGCGATACGTCATAAGCCACATTGACGTCGAAAATGCCGACGATCTTTTTGCCCTCGCCATAGATGGTGACGCGGGTGGCGCCGATCTTCTTGCCCAGGATCGAGAGCGCGTGATCGGTGAGCGGATTGACGTCGGCAACTTCGGGATCGCCCACCGTGATATCGACCAGGCTCTGGTCGATATGCACGTCTTCCGACTTGCCGACCATCACCGTCACGGTCGTCGTGTGCGCCGAGTTCGCCAGCATAATCCGCTGCTGCGCCCCGGACTCGCGGGTCCCAAGCGCCACTGCAACAGTCACGGCTGCCGAGATCGCCGCAATTCGCCAGCGCCGCCGCAACCCGCCGATGATGCCCCCGTCCTCATGCCGGCGCGCGCCGGCACATTCGGTTTTGACTTTGTACTGGCTTTTCACGTCGGCCTCCCCGCCGCTGCTCACTGTCCCCAAGCTCATGTCAACGCCCCAATCTTTTTACTGTTCACGTTTTCCGTCAGTCGCGTGCAGAGCCCAGCTCCGATCCGGCGGCAGCTTGCGCGCCTGCCCGCTCGACCGGAACGCTGTAAGTATCGCGCTTGAAGCTTTCGTGTTCGTGCTTGAACCCGCGCGTGATGCTGACTGTCACGGCATGCGTATCGCGCAAGGATGTGAACGCCCTGCCCAGATCCGAAAGCGTCACCCGCCGCGTATTGGCCGCAGACATCTCGCCGGCCTTGCGCAGCAACAGCGATAGCGTTCCGACCGACGACGCGAGCGCGAGTTTTTGCGCGTCGGCGACATCGACTTCCAGCGTCACCGCTTTAACCACCGAAGGCTTGAACGACAGCGAATCCGCCGACTGATCGATGGCGAGCACGCGCGCGTTCTCGATGACGACATCGTTGCTCGCGTTCTCCTTGTCGATCTGGCGCGTCAGCACGATGTCGACGTGATCGCCGGGCAGAACGAAGCCGGCAACGCCTTCGACGTCGTTGACGCGAATGGTGACGGCCTTCATGCCCTCCCCAAGCACCGCGGAGAGGGTCGCGCGCTGGCCGGGGCCGGTGATTTTGGAAGCAAGCACCGCCTCGTTCTCATTCATCGGCAGGACTACGACGCGCTTTGCCGCGGCCAGGTCCGCGATCTTGCTAAAGGCGCCGGCCGGCAACGCACCTTCCGGCCAAGGCACTTCGCGCAGCGACGCGGCGACGATCGGGTCACCGAACCGCAACGGCTTGCTGGCGACCACGATCGTGCGTGCCGGCGCTTCTGGCTTTCTATTCGCCTCGAGGCTCCGCATCCGCGCCTCGGCCTGATTGTTCAGCCAAGTCTGCGCCAGGAATACCGCGAGCAGCCCGAAGACGGCTGCAAAAGCGATCATCACGATAGTGCTCGTGCGCACGTCTGTCCCCCGTTTGACGCGTCCGTTATTTTTCGTCTCGTGTTCGCAGTATTGGGCCGCCGGTAGTATTGAATTGGTGAAGCAAAACGGGCTTCTCGGCCTATGCTGAAGATTGCTTGAAGCGGCATTCTTTACGAGGCGTGTATCGATTTGATTTAAGCGAACAGATAACCTTTACGAAAATTCAGCCGTCGCAATAATTCCAGTAGTCACCGCAACGAGGTTTACCGCGCATGTCCGCCACCGCAATCGACTCTGCCGTATTCCGCAACATCTTCTCCACCGAGGCCATGCGGCGCGTGTTTTCCGATGAAAGCCGTGTGCAAAAGTACCTCGACTTCGAAGCGGCGCTGGCCCGGGCGCAAGCGCGGCTCGGCATCATCCCGCAGAATGCCGCCGAAGAAATCGTTCACCATTGCGACGCCGGCGAGATCGATTTTGTTAAGCTTGAAAGGCAAACCGCCCGCATCGGCTACCCGGTGTTGCCGGTGGTGCAGCAGTTGGTTGCGCTGTGCCGCGACGGGTTAGGTGAGTGGTGCCATTGGGGCGCGACCACCCAGGACGTGACCGACACGGCGACAGTGTTGCAGATCCGCGAAGCGCTCACGCTCGTCGAAGCGGATATCGATGCTATCGCCGACGCACTCGCCGGACTGGCGCGCAAATATCGCGACACGCCAATGGCCGGCCGCAGCAATCTCCAGCAGGCGGTACCGATCACCTTCGGTTACAAGATGGCAACCGTGCTTGCCGCATTCGAGCGCCACAAACAACGTCTGCAGGAATTGCGCGCCCGCGCGCTGGTCGGCGAGTTCGGCGGCGCGGCCGGCACGCTCGCCTCGCTCGGCGGCCGCGGCCTCGAAGTGCAGGCCGAACTGATGAAGGAGCTGAAACTCGGCGTCCCCGCGATTGCCTGGCACACCGTGCGCGACACGATCGCGGAGGTCGGTTGCTTCCTCGGCCTCGTCGCCGGCACCTGCGGCAAGATCGCGTTCGATGTGAAGCTGATGATGCAGACTGAAGTGGAGGAGCTTTATGAGCCGTTCCACGAAGGTCGCGGCTCGTCGAGCACGATGCCGCAGAAGCGCAATCCGATCTCGTCGGTCTATATCACCGCGCTCAATGCCGTGGTGCGCCAGCAGGTCGCCGC
>JBAUGC010000982.1:0-21354 GCA_049679485.1 Xanthobacteraceae bacterium | reverse complement strand
GTGTCAGCGTCTGAACGCCTCGCGCTATATTTACTTGTATATAGCCGGTCGTCTCACTAGCATCCGTTAAAAGCGCCCAACGTTTGGTTGAGAAATCGCGCTTGGCAAATAATCAGGGAGGCTTCCGATGTCGACTGGCAGCACTGGCAGCACGTTCGATCCGCAACAGGCACTCTCGCAGCATGTGCTGAACAACTTTTACATTGGCGGCGAGTGGGTCACTCCGCAATCCGATCGAAAACTTGAGCTGATTTCCCCGGTTACGGAAGAATGCTTTCTGAAGGTGCCGGAAGCGTCCGAAAAGGACGTAGATCGCGCAATCCGAGCCGCACGCGAAGCGTTCGACAACGGTCCGTGGCCGCGCATGACGCCGCAGGAGCGCTCGAAATTCGTCCTCGCGATCGGCGAGGAAATGAAAAAGCGCGTGCCGCTATTGGCCGACGTGTGGACCACCCAGGTTGGCGCGCCCAAGAGTTTTGCCGGATACATCATCAACTTCGCGCCGCAGCTTTTTGAGCTCTACGGGGGGCTCGGCGCCAACGGCAACTTTACCGAGACGCGCGACATGCAGAACGGCGGTAAAGCACTGGTCATTCGCGAACCCGTCGGCGTGGTGGCCATCATCACGCCATGGAACGCACCAATGGTGCTGACCTCGTATGGCGTGGCGGCGGCGCTGGCGGCCGGCTGCACCATCGTCGCCAAGCCGGCGCCGGAGACGCCGATCGAGGGCCAGCTCCTCGCCGAATGCGCCGAAGCGGTCGGACTGCCGCCGGGCGTGCTCAATGTTGTTCCTGCGGGACGCGAAGTCGGCGACTATCTGATCAACAGGCCCGAGATCGACAAAGTCAGCTTCACGGGCAGCGTCGCCGGCGGCAAGCGCATTGCCGAAGTGTGCGCCAAGCGGCTCGCTCGTTACACGCTGGAGCTTGGCGGCAAATCGCCGGCGGTGATCATGGACGATGCGGATCTTGGGAATGCGATCGGTACGATCGTGCCGTTTGCCATGCCGATGACCGGCCAGATCTGTTTTTCGTTGACCAGAGTGCTGGTCTCGAAAAAGCGCCATGACGAAGTGGTCGACGCCTACAGTCAGGCGGTCAAGAAGATCGTCGTCGGCGATCCGTGGAAGGCGGAAACGCAAATGGGACCGCTGTCGATGAAGCGCCAGCTTGACCGGGTCATGGGATATCTCGAAAAGGGCCGCAAGGACGGCGCCACCTTGGTGACCGGTGGCGGCCGGCCCAAGGACATGAACCGAGGCTACTATGTGGAGCCGACGATCTTCACCAACGTCGACAGCAATATGACAATCGCCAAGGAGGAGATATTCGGCCCGGTCGTCTCGGTAATGCCATATGAAGACGAAGAAGACGCCATTCGCATTGCCAACAACAGCACTTACGGCTTGAGCGGTGCGGTCTTCACCAAGGATACCGAGAAGGGCGTAGCCCTGGCGCGGCGTATCCGCACTGGCAACGTCAGCGTCAACGGCTTGAAACTCGACAACGCGGTGCCGTTCGGCGGTTACAAGGAATCCGGCGTCGGCCGCGTCGGCGGTCCCGAAGGATTGGAAGCCTACCAGGAGATCAAGTCAGTCTATTTGCCGTGATGAGCCGCACTAAAGCGAAGGTACGGAGTTCAGACAACTCTCCGGGCGGGTAGCTAGGGTGTCTCGCCTATTGTTTGCCGGATGAGACGCCTGAGGTCGTCCTATCCGGCAAAACAGGCGAGGCATCTCGCATGCGGGAATCGACGTCGCGCTGTTTGGCTTGCCGATAGCGCCGTGGGCTTGTTTGGTATGCGGCGCGAAACGCTCGACTTAAGCTACTCGCTTCCGAAAAGCCCCAGCGATGGGCAATGAACGTAATGCTTTGGTGCCGCAGGCTCTGATCGGCGAGGTCGCGTCGGCATCGTTCCAGTCGTTGGGCGCGAATGTAGTTGCCAATGGTTCCGCCGGTGGCTTTCCGGAAAACCTCGTGCAGATGGCCGGTTGAAAGTCCGGTCGCGTTGGCGATGCGCTCGACGGACAAAACTGGATCGCGCAGGTGATCAAGGATGTAGAGGCTGGCGCGCGCGAAATGGTGCGCCGACGTGCCGCGGTCGCGGCGGATCGGGCTGTCGTCGAGACGCGCGCGCATGGCGAGGCCGAGATGATCAATCGCCCGTTCGGCTGCGGCCGGCAGCAGTATCGGGCTGATGGTGTGCGCGAACCGCTCAAGCAGAAGAAGATTGGCGCGCGCGATTGCCGTCAACGGCTCGCCGCCGGCGAGGGCCATGCCGGCCACATCCCGGCGCATCGGGATGAGGTCGTTAAAGAGCGATGCCGGGACCTTCAGGATGGACTGGCGGAACGCTTGCGGGAACAGCACCTCGTATGGACGCGAGGTATCGAGAAAGCCAATATCGCCCGGGGCGAGTGTAGATCGCTGATCGCCCTGGTGAATGCCGCAGGTGCCGTGCTCCTGCAGCATCAGAAGCCAAGCCTCTTCAGCCTGCAAATCGATCAGCTCGCGCGTACGATTCACTCGCTGGGGATCCGCCACGACGTGAAGCAAGTCAAAGAGCCGCAAATCGTGAAGGGGTACACGCCGACTGTGGATGCGCCCGTCGTACGGGCGCTTGCTGTTTAGAGGTCTCGCCTCGACCCCGGCGATGGTCTGGCAGACGACTTCGCGCCAAAAGGCAAGCCGCCGCTCCGCCGGGATGGTTGCGGTTGTGACGAGCTTGTCGTTCAGGACTGACTCGTTCGCCAGTACCGGCTGCGCCGGCACAATCTCAGGGTTCAAAGTCACGCCACGACCCCGTCTGTGACGAACCCGGCATTTCCAGCAAACAGAGTATCACGACGAACAATTAGTGTCGATGGTCCCATGCGCCTGACTTGCTTTGATGAAAACGCCGGCGCCGCGATGGGTGACCATCCCAATATGATTGTGCGGCCGTACCAAGCCTGACTCTGGGTCAATTGCAGAACCGGAGTCCTTGCCAAGACGGACCTTCGCAGCCGCTGTTAAAGTCATGGGGAGACAACGGTCGTGCGGCTTCCAAGTAAGCGCCGCGGCGCGGCCGCGTGGCGGCTCTGCCATCAGGAGGGACCGTGAGCTCAGCAGCATTCCAGACCATTGACGGGGTTCCGACTTATAATCTCTTTATCGGTGGCGAATGGGTGCCTTCGTCCCGCAACGAAGCAACGGCGAGCTACAACCCGGCGACGGGGGAGGTTTACGCCCGTGTCCATCAAGCGGCTGCCCGCGAAACCGGGCTTGCGATTGAGGCCGCTCATGGGGCCTACAAGGAGTGGGCTGACAAGATCGTATCCGAGCGCGAAGCCGTGTTTCTGCGCGCGGCCGACGTGCTCGCCGCGAAATCAAAAGAGATCGTCGAGGTTCTTATCCAGGAATCCGGCTCGGTCGCCGGCAAGGCCGGCTTTGAAGTCGGCTATTGTTTCGATCTTTTGCGCACCGCCGCGTCGGAGCTGCGCCGGTCTCCGGGCGAGACCATGGCGACCACGATGCCGGGGCAATTCGGTTTCACGATCCGCCAGCCGCTTGGGGTCATCGCCGGTATCGCACCCTTCAACGCGCCCTTCCTTCTGGCCATGAAGAAGGTCGTTCTCGCACTTGCCGCCGGCAACGGCTTCGTGCTGAAGCCTTCCGAGCTCACGCCGGTCACGGGCTTGAAGATCGCCGAGGTCTTCGAGCAGGCCGGCCTGCCGAAGGGGCTGCTCAGCGTGATCCCGGGACCGGCCGCCGAAATCGGCGCGACCATTTTCGCCGATCCGCGGGTGCGTATGGTCACTTTCACCGGTTCGACTCAGACGGGGCGGCATCTGGCAGTCGAGGCTGCCAAGTCACTGAAGAAGTTCACGCTCGAAATGGGCGGCAAAAGCCCACTCATCGTGCTCGCCGACGCGGATGTCGATTATGCCGTCAGGGCTGCCGCTTTCGGTATCTTCTTCCATCAGGGCCAAGTCTGCATGGCGAATTCGCGCGTCCTTGTGGAGCAGCCGATTTTCGATGCGTTCTGCGAACGCTTCGTCGCCGTTGCTAAAAGTCTGAAAGTCGGCGATCCGCGCGATCCCGATACGGTCATCGGCCCGCTCATCCGCGGCACGCAATGCGCCGTGATCGACGGGCATGTCGAGGACGCTGTCGGTAAAGGTGCGACGGTGCTGTGCGGCGCCAAGCACGAGAAGCAATTCTACTGGCCCACGGTGCTCAAGGGTGTGACGCCGGACATGCGCATTTTCCACGAGGAGAGCTTTGGCCCCGTCACCTCCATCATCAAGGTCAAAGACCACAATGAAGCGCTGGAGATTGCCAACAATACTTCCTACGGGCTGTCTTCCGGCGTCATCACCAACGACATGCAAAAGGCTCTCGACTTCGCTTTCAAGCTCGACGCGGGAATGGTGCACATCAACGACTGCACTGTTGCCGACGAGCCGCATGTGCCGTTCGGCGGCGTCAAGAACAGCGGCTTCGGTCGCGAGGGCGGCCGTTTTTCCATGGAAGAGATGACAGAGGTAAAGTGGGTGACAATGCAGCGGGGCCAGCGCGGTTTCCCGATCTGAAATGCAGGTTGTCTTCGGAACGCAACAGTGGGGATAGAGATGGCAAAGAATTTGGCGACGATCGTTGTGGGGCTCGGCCTTGCGGCGGTCGGCATCGGTCATGCGCAAGCGGCGGATCCCGTCCGGATCGGGTTCTCCCTGCCTTTAACCGGCATTTTCGCGCCGGCGGCGCCCTCGCAAAAGAACGCCTACGAGCTTTGGCGCGATCAGGTCAACGCCAAGGGCGGCCTCGACGTGGCCGGTACCAAGCGCATGGTCGAATTCGTGTCCTATGACGATCAGTCCGATCCCGGCCAGGCCGCCAAGATCTACGAAAAGCTGATCGTGCAGGACAAGGTGGACCTGCTGCTCGGCCCGTGGGGCACGCCGCATCACTTCGCAGTCGCCGGCGTGCTTGAGCGGTACAAATTTCCGATGGTCGGCGATACCGCCGCCTCGGTTCAGCTCCGCGATCTGAAGCCCGGTTATATCTGGTTTCCCACCTCGGCACTGCCGGACGAACAGGGCAAGCAACTGCCGCTGCTGTTGAAGTCGCTCAACGTCAAGACCGTCGCCATCACGACGGCGCAGCATCCGTTTGCGCTCGAAAACAAGAAGTACATTATCGAGGGGCTGAAGGCGAATGGCATCGAAGTGGTGTCCAACTCCGATTATCCACTCGACATCCGCGACATGACGGCCTTGATCAGCTCGCTCAAGCAGGCCAATCCCGACGCGGAGCTGTCGTTATCCATGACCGGAGACTCGGTGCTGTACACCCGGCAATCGAAGGAGCTGGGGTTCACGCCGCGGGTGCAGTTTGTCCTCGTCGGGCCGGCGGCGACTTTCTTCACCAAAATCTTCGGTGACAAGGTCAACGGCCTTCTGACCATGGGCCATTGGAGCCCGTCGCAGAAAAAATGGCCGAAAGCCAAGCCATTCTACGACGCTTACGTGGCAAAGTATAAAGAGCCTCCGGATTACCTCGATTCCGCGCTGTCATTTGAGGCCTGCGAGATCACCGAGCAGGCCGTGGCCAAGGCCGGGCTCGACCACGAGAAGCTTCGTCAAACCATCTCCACCGATACTTTTGATACGATCGACGGTCCGGTGAAGTTCAACGGCGTCGTCAACGCAACAACGCCGACCATGTTTCTCCAATACCAAAACGGCGTCTTCGAGATCGTCTGGCCGAAATCGGAAGCAACTGCTAGCGTGATCGCGAAATAACGTCCTGGCCGGCGCGCGGGCCGAACTTCAGGTTCGCTGAAGCATCGTCCCGCGAATTTAGGCGCGCGCATGTCTACCCAATTGCTGATCGCCGCGCTTGTGGCGGGGTTTATCTATGCGCTGATCGCGCTTGGCCTCAATCTAATCTACGGAACAATGCGGCTGTTGAACGTCGCCCACGGCGAAGTGGTGATGGTCGGCGCTTATGTCGCCTATTGGGGCATCTCGCTTCTCTCGGTAGGACCGCTGGTATCGGCTCTCGCAGCGATACCGCTCACGGCGGGGCTTGGCGCGCTCATCTATGTCGGCATTTTCCGAAGGGCGATGAAGTCGCCGGAGTTCATGGAGCGCATTGAGGGCAATTCGCTCCTGGTATTCTTCGGAGTGTCGGTGATCCTTCAAAACACGACGTCGCTACTATTCACGCCGAACCAGCGCGGCTATCGCTATCAGGACGAGATTGTCCAATTCATCGGCGCTACGGTGCCCGTCAACAAGCTCATTGTGTTGGCGATTGCCGCGGCGGTTTGCATCGGCGCGGTGCTGTTCTTTCGGCTCTCGACGCTTGGGCTTGCCATCAAGGCACTTATCCAGCAACGCGAGGCGGCGGCGCTGGTCGGTATTCCATTGGCCCGCATTGAGCTGACGAGTCTCTGTCTCGGATTCGCGGCGGCGGGACTAGCCGGCGTTCTCGTCAGCATGACCGAGGAGATTTCGCCGTTCATGGGCTTTCCGCTCACCGTCACCGCTTTCGTGGTCGTCATCCTCGGTGGTCTTGGCAATGTGCTCGGCAGTCTCATCGGGGGCCTTCTGCTTGGTGTCCTCGAAACCTTTGGCGTCGCGCTCACCGCGCCGAGCTATCGCTCGATCATGATCTATGCCGTTTTCATCGCGGTTCTCCTGCTGCGTCCGCAAGGCTTGCTCGGGGCGGGAAGAGCGCGCACATGAACGGCCGCGCCGCGGGTGCGGGGACGATCGTCACGGCGGCAGCTTTACTCGCGGCCGTGCTGCCGTTCATCGCCAACAGTTATTTCGTCGGCGTTGGCTTCACGCTTTTGGTTTGGATTGCACTGACCGAAAGCTGGATCGTCATCTCCGGAATGACCGGCTACATCTCGCTCGGTCACGTGGTATTTGTCGGGATCGGCGCCTACGTCGCCGCGATTACCTGGTTGGTGTTACCGATATGGGTGATTTTGCCATTTGCCGGTCTGGCGGCGGGGATTTTGGCTACGCTGGTGGGATATCCCTGCCTGCGCGTTCGCGGGCCTTATTTCGTCATTCTGACGTTCGGTCTTTCCGAGCTGGTTAAGTACATCATCATTAATATCGAGGCCGCTTTGGCGGTGTCGGGGCGCGTTCTATTTGGCGCCCCCAACATCGAGACGCTGTACCTGATCGCGCTCGGGCTTGCATGGGCGAGCGTGATTGTCGCCGTCGCGGTGAGGGATTCCCGCTTCGGTTCCGGGCTGCGGGCGATTCGCGACAACGAAGAGGCCGCCGAGACCATCGGCATCCCGATCGCAAGGTTCAAAGCGCTGGCCTTTGTTCTGTCGTCCATCATACCGGGAATGATCGGCGCCTTGATGATCATGCGCTCGACCTATTTCGAACCGCTTGAAATCTTCAATCCGCAGACTTCGGTTTTGATCGTTACCATGGCCGTGATCGGCGGCAGCGACCGGCCCTTCGGTCCGGTGCTAGGAGTCGCCTTTCTAACGCTGCTTCAGGAGGCGCTGTGGGCCAACCTGCCGCAGCTCTACATGATTGTGGTTGGAGCACTATTGATCGCTGTGGTCGTTTGGTTGCCCGGCGGGATTTACGGCAGATTGCAGCAGATGATTACGGCGGCCGCCCGATGACGTTGTTAAGCGTCGATGCCGTCGTGAAATCCTTCGCCGGCGTCGTCGCGCTTGACAATGTCTCCTTCGCCATCGATGAGGGCGAGCTCGTCGGCATCATGGGTGCGAACGGCGCAGGCAAGACTACCTTGTTCAGCGTTATTGCCGGAAACTTGCGCGCCAACGACGGCGCCATAAGATTCGACGGTCGGCGCATAGACGGCCTTCGTCCGGACCAAATAAGCCAAAGAGGCATCGCCCGCACTTTCCAGATCGTGCGACCGTTCGGCAACATGACAGTGCTCGAGAATGTGACGCTCGGCGTGCTCTTTGGCCGCCGCCGTGAGCGCTCCGCCGCCGCTGCCGCAGCCAAGGCAAAAGAGATAATCGATCGGCTCGGACTGTCTGAGCGAGCGGACCTTCTAGCCAAGCACTTAACGCTTGCCGGGCGCAAACGGCTGGAAATTGCGCGAAGCCTCGCAACCGAGCCGCGTCTATTGTTGTTAGACGAAGTCCTCGCCGGACTGACTCCGACCGAAGCAGCCGCCGCGGCCGCAATCGTTCGGGACGTTCATGCTTCCGAACGTCTGACGATCTTGATGATCGAACACGTCACGCGCGCCTTGATGGCATTGAGCCAGCGCATCATCGTACTGCATCACGGCCAGAAGATTGCCGAAGGCACCCCAAGTGAGGTGGCTCGCGACCCGCGTACCGTGAGCGTCTATCTGGGGACCGCGTCGCAATGAGTGACATTTTGCTCGAATGCCGCGATGTGGTGGCAGGCTATGGCGACGTTAAGGTGCTGCATGGCGTGAGCATCGCGGTTCGCGCCGGGACGATCACCGCGCTTTTGGGAAGCAATGGCGCCGGCAAGACCACGCTGATGCGCACGATCGCAGGCGTCGTGCCGCTGCAGGGCGGCGCTCTGGTGTATTCCGGGCGGTCGCTCGATGGTCTCGATCCCGCCGAGCGGGTCGCCGCCGGCATCGCGCTCGTTCCGGAAGGGCGGTTGGTGTTTCCGGATCTTTCGGTCGCAGAAAATCTGCGCCTCGGTGCCTATACCGCCCGCGCGCGCGCAGGCCGTCTCGCGCGCACCGAGAAAATGTACGAAATGTTTCCGCGGCTGCGCGAACGCCGCGGCCAGGCGGCAGGGGCGCTATCGGGCGGAGAGCAGCAAATGCTGGCGTTGGCGCGCGGTCTGATGTCGGAACCCACTCTGTTTCTGCTCGACGAGCCGAGCCTCGGTCTGGCCCCGCAGATCGCCAGGCAGACATTCGAGACAATCACGAAGATCCGTGACGAAGGGCATTCGGTTCTGATCGTCGAGCAGGATATTGCCGGCACACTCGGCATAGCCGATTACGGCTACGTCATGGAGAATGGCAGGATTACCGTCGAAGGACAACCCGCGCGGCTGCGCGACGACCCGCACGTCCTGGCGAGCTATCTCGGCGGTCACGTGGGTTGAACAGCCCCGTCGAATTGCGGACGATACAATAGACGACCGAGCAGCCGCCTAAATTAAGCTCAGCGCGGTTGAATACCGGGTCATCGGAAGTCGCCGACGCTCAAGCATGGCCAGCCAGCAAATCTATAATTTGGCGAAAAACGCCATCGTCCGAATCTCTTTTCATAACCGGAGACCGGATAGGTCGCAAATTCTTAACTGGTGAAAACTCTACGATTTCTGCTTATCGGTTGTGGTCTTAGGGGAGCCTCCGGCGCTCGACCGGCGGTCCAAACCAGATCGACGATCACTGTTTGACCGCCGTTCTCCTTGTAATAGCTTTTCCTCACCGGACCGCGAATCCACGCCACTGCGTCGATCTTTGTCCGCCCGTCTGTCGAAACCTGATCGTCTGTTGTCCTCGGCCATTGCTGTGCCTCCGGCTGCGATCTTTGTATTCGCATTGCGTAAATGGTTTATAAAACTACATTACAGTTTTCACATGCAGCCCGACGACCGGGATGGGTCAAACTTTTCACGTCAGCAGATGTCAGAGTTGTGTCTGCTTTCCACCCGATACTGATCAGACAGCGGACGGTTCCGCACCGCCGTTTCGGGCCATTAGGTGACTCTCATGCGCTGCACCATTGTCAGCGAATGAGGCCGCACCGCAGCAATCTCACCAGTCTCCGATCACGGTGTTTGATTAATCGTCGCTGCAAGCGATTGGACCCGTCATGCCTCATGGCCGCGTAAAGAGTTCATTTACCATTCGAGCAGACAATACTCGCCTGATTAACGCTCCTTTAATTCCTCACGGTGGGGAGGCGCAGATGGACAGTTTTACGCGGCTTCAAGAGCATATCCAAATGCTCACGTCCAAAACTGGCCCGACTGAGCCGAGAGAAACAATCCTGCCGCTCCAAAGCTATCCCCAGCCTTTAGGTGACCTGGCCCCGAGCACGGCCATTGACCTGATATATAAAGCGGTTGAAGTCGTTAAGCGCGTAGAGGATCATGCAAAACAAACAGAAGCACGCGCGCAGACCATCGCTCAGGCTGCTGTCGAGAAATTGCTGCTTGCTAACAAGCGCATACAAGAACTCGAAGAGGAGCGACTATCAGCTGAGGCGCGCATCAATGATGCTTGTGTAACGCTCAAAGAAGCTGCGGACGCCTTACGGTTGGAAAAACTACGCGTTAAAGCCGCCGAAGAGCGGATACGTCAACTTGAACTCCGTTTTAGTACCGCCGAAATGCATGCGAAGGACGGTCAGACCGCTATAGCCCGTGTCGAGGAGGAGATAAGAACTCGCCTTCTTGCGCAAAGACAGTTTGGTTTTGAGGAATCAGCTGTCGCCGCTTGAACAACTGCCGCACCGACGGCGGTCTGGGCCGCGACCCCCCACCGGACCTTAGTTTGCTAAGATACCGGTGACGCCATCTCCCGGGGGCTAGGCCAGAGTTGGCGGCACGGAGTTTTTGGCGCGGCAGTGCTAACGTAGCGCCCGCGGCGTGGCCCGGCGCCAGGCGCCGCCGAGCACGGCCGCCAGCACGATGGTTCCATGCAAGGCGAGCCCAGCGGCAAGGGCAGCAAACAGCCAGCTGAGCGAACCGGTGAGGCGCAGCGCGAGAAAACCGCCGCCGATCGCCACCGCCATCCGCACAAAGCCGGCGAACAGCGGCCAGCCGACGCGGCCGGCGCCCTGCGAGGCGAAATAGAGTGCAAGACCGAGGCCGAAGAAACCGTAGAACGGCCCGACGGCGCGCAGATAGTCGCTGCCAGCGCTGATCACATTCGGATCGGCGCTGAATAGTTCAAGCCAGGCGCGCGGCCAGACTGCGGTCGCAAGCCCGATGGCCTCAGTAATCGCAAACGCGATCGCTCCGCCGCAGAGACCGATGCGCAGCGCGCGTTGGTACTGTCCCGCGCCGATATTGGTGCCGACCAGCGCTACCAGCGGCGCGCCGAGACCGAACACCAGCGGTATGAGCAGATATTCGAGGCGGGCTCCGGTGCCGTAGCCGGCCACCGCATCGGCGCCGGCGACGCCGGCAACCAGCGCGGTTGCCGAGGCGATGATGACGTTGGTCTGCACCGAAGAAATTGATGACCAGGCACCGACGGTGAGAATGCTGCCGATCAGACGCCAGCGCAGCGGCGCGAACCGCAGCCGCGCGCCGTTGCGGCCGGATAGCACGTACCAGCCCAGGACGACGGTGCCGGCGGCATTGAACAGCAGGAACGCTAACGCCCCGCCGGCGATCCCGAGCGCCGGGAACGGCCCGATGCCGAAAATCAGGCACGGCGACAGCGGGATCAGCACGACTACGCCGGCACAGATCACCATGGCTGGCACCAGCATATTGCCGGTACCGCGGATCGCGCTCGACAGCGCGTTGAGGATCCAGATCAGTACATTGCCGGCGAACACGACGTTCGAATAGATCAACGCGGCTTGCAGCTCGCCGCCGCGGCCTCCCAGCGCGCGATAGATCGGCAGTCCGAACGGCAGCATGATGGCCATGAACAACAGGCCAAGCGCGACGTGGATGACAATGCCATGAAAGACCAAGTCGTCCGCCTCATCGCGGCGCCCGCCGCCAATAGCGCGCGCGATCGCCGAGGAAATGCCGCCGCCCATGGCGCCGGCGGAAATCATCTGCATCAGCATCACGCCGGGAAACACCAGCGCCATGCCGGCGAGCGCATCGGTGCCGAGGCGGGCGACGAAGTAGGTCTCGATCAACCCGGTCATCGCTTGCGCGAGCATCACCAGCACGTTCGGCGTTGCCAGCCGCAGCAGGGTCCAAAGCACCGGACCGCGCAGCAATTGCTCGGTGCGCGAAGCGATCGCCGCCGGGCGTTGTACCGGCGTGTCGGGTAGGAGGTCCGTCGCTTGCAGGGTCACAGTACTCACGACTGAATTTCCGATCGTGCGGTCCGCACCGGCAAGCCGAAGCGGCGGCGCGTACTCGCCGGTGCGGCCGGTCCGGCCGTGAAGCGATGCTCAGCGTCGCTAATCGGCCGCTTGGTGACGCGGTCGACGAGGATCGGGTCGGCGGCTTTTCCGGTCTCGCGATCGACCAAGAGAACGCTCTCGCCTTCCGGAGCAAAATGCTTATTGCCCCAGGCCAACAGCGCGATCAGCACCGGGCGAAGATCGCGGCCTCGCGCGGTCGGCAAATATTCGTAGCGCGGCGGGTGTTCGCTGTAGCGGCGGCGCTCCAACAGTCCCGCTTCAACCAGGGCCTCAAGGCGGCGGGTCAGCATGTTGGGAGCGATGCCGAGACTGTTCTGAAATTGATCGAAGCGGGTAAAGCCGTGCAACGCATCGCGCATGATCAGCATCGACCACCACTCGCCGACCCGTTCCAGGCTGCGGGCGATCGGGCAGGGCATGCCGGCCAGGTTCTTGCGTTTCACGGGACCAAAATACGCTAGTAACTATCATTATGCAAGTCACTGCATTGTGAACATGCCGCGGCGATAAGTCGATCGCACTTGCTCAGCGTGAAAGAACTTTTGGTAAGCGGGTCGCAGCTGGGGTTGGCGAGGCGGCCGGTTATTTCGCCAGCGCGTCGGCGCCAGCCTTGGCAACCTGAGCGTCCTGGGATGACAGCGCACCGGAGACGCCGATACCGCCGATGATTTTCCCGTCGACCACGATTGGCAGGCCACCCTCAAGCGGGGTGATGTCCTTGATTGCCAGCAGACGCAGTCCCGCGCCGCCGGCGGCGATGGCGTCGTCGAGCGCCTTGCTCGGACGCTTGAACGTAAGCGCGGTGCGCGCCTTGCCTTCGGACGCGGTGATGGAGGCGAGCTGGGTGTTGTCGATCTTGTGGAACATCACCAGATTGCCGCCGCTGTCGAGAATCGTGATCGCGACCTGCCAGGAATTCTTGGCTGCTTCGAGCTCCGCCGCCGCCATCGCGCGCTTGGCGTCGTCGAGCGTGATGGGAGCTCCGTAAGGCGGTATCGCCGCGGTCTGCTGCGCCGAGGCCGGGGCCAACGCCGAAACGGCGACCGCAACAAACGTAACCAACGCGCTGGCGAGCGCGAGCATCCGAGACATCGTGACTACCTCCCTTGCCACCCTGGCGCGGCGCGCCGCGGGCACAATAAGCGGCAAAGGCGGCCGGTGGAAGGTGCTCGCGTTTGAGCGAAACGTGATCACAGGCGCGGCTGCTTTGCGGTCCCGCCGGCATTATATTGGTGCCGATCAGCAAGGAGACGCGCATGTTCAACTTTTCGAAGAAACTCGAAATGCCGGCCCCCCAAGACGCCTTGCGCGGACGGCCGTCGCCCATCCCGACCGCCCGGCAGCATTTCGTCAACGGTCACGCGCTCAAGGGCCCGTACCCAGAAGGTCTTGCCATGGCGATGTTCGGGCTCGGCTGTTTCTGGGGCGCCGAGCGCAAGTTCTGGGAGCTTGGCGACGGCGTTTACGTGACGGCGGTCGGTTATGCCGGCGGCTTCACGCCCAATCCGACCTATGAGGAAGTGTGCAGCGGCCGCACCGGTCATAACGAAGTTGTGCTCGTGGTCTACGATCCGAAGAAGATCTCCTACGAGCAGCTGCTCAAGACGTTCTGGGAGAGTCACGATCCGACCCAGGGTATGCGGCAGGGCAACGACGTCGGCACGCAGTACCGATCAGCCATCTACGTGTTTACGCCGGCGCAGCGCGCGGCGACCGAGGCATCGCGGGCGAGCTACGCCAAGGCGCTGGCGTCGCAAGGCATGGGCGCGATCACCACGGAAATCGTCGATGCACCGCCGTTCTATTTCGCGGAAGACTATCACCAGCAATATCTGGCGAAGAATCCGCATGGCTATTGCGGCCTCGGCGGCACCGGCGTGAGCTGCCAGATCGGCGCCGGCGTCGCAGCCTAAAGCATGATCCGGAAAAGTGGCCGCCGGTTTTCCGAAAAGATCGTGCTCCAGCAAAGATGATAGAGCGCCAATCGATTCAATCTGAAGCGATTGCGCTCTAGCGCATATTGACGGCATCAGCCGACTAAGCTCTCTCTCGTCATTCCGGCTCGTGCCGCTTCCGCGGCGGCCGGACTGGCGGAGGGGCATGCATGCGGCAGATCGAACGCGGCTTTCAAGCGGCGATGTTGCTCTCGCGCTGGCTGATGGCGCCGTTTCTCGTTGGCCTGGTCTGCTGCCTCGCGCTTTTGATTTATCGCTTCTTCGCCGACTTATATGAAACGGCCAGCAAACTTCCGACGCTGACCTGGCACGACCTCGTCGTCGAAGTGCTGAACCTCGTCGACGTGACGCTGACGGCAAATCTCGTGCTCATTGTGATTTTTTCAAGCTACGAAAACTTCATCGGCAAAATCCAGCGGCCCGAGCACGGCGGATTGCCCGAAGGTTTGACCGACGTCGACTTCAGCGGGCTGAAGCAAAAGCTCCTGAGCTCGGTCGTGGTCATCGCCTCAATCGAAGCGCTGGCGTGGTATCTGGACCTTGAAAAGTATACCGACACCTCCAAGCTCGGTTGGTCGCTGGCATTTCCTCTCGTGCTGGTGGTCGCGATGGTGCTGGCCGCGGCCGCCGATCGATTTGGCCGCCACAATTAAAGTCGGTTGCGGTTGATTTCGCCAAGCGCTTTCAGGGCGCCAGGCCCGGCATCCGGCACCAACCCCCGGATTTCCGAATCTTGCCGCGTAGCGGTGAGGGATTGTTAACCATACCGGGCGTTAATCAGGCCTCAACGTTTTGCTCTTGCTGGGCCGGACTGTGCGTATGCGGGTCATCCGCTCTCTCTTACTGTTGCTGGGTGTGGCGATCGCGGCAGCCGGATGTGCCCGGCAGCCTGTCGCCTACGTCGCCTATTCGCCCACACCGGCAATGTCCGGAATCGATGGCGTCGTGTACGGGACGGCGGCGCCGCCCGCATCTGCTGCGATGGCTGGCCGGACTTACGCGATGGTGCCGAATGCAGCGGGTTCCTATGCAGCGGCTCCCTATCCAGTGGCTCCCTATCCAGTGGCTCCCTATACCGCGGCGCCTTATGCGGCCCGCACTTATGCCGCGGGGACTCCTTATGCAGCGGCAAGGCCGTACGCTGCGGCGCCCTACGCAGCCGCTCCGGCGACGTCAGGTCTTTACGGATATGCGCCCCAAGCCGGATACCCGCCCCGAGCTGGATATGCTCCCCCGGCCGGATACGCTCCGGCTCCTCCAGCCGCCGAAGCAGGCTACACGCTCGATTCCGGTGATCGGCTGCGGATCGTGGTGTTTGGTCAAGACGGGTTGACCAATTCGTATGTGGTCGGCACCGGCGGCTATATCGACATGCCGCTGATCGGCTCGGTAGCGGCGCGGGGCACGACCACCGATCAGCTGGCCGCCCGCGTCTCTGAGAAACTCCGCGACGGCTACATCCGCGAGCCGCATGTCGCCGTCGAGATCGAGAGTTACCGGCCGTTCTTCATCCTTGGCGAGGTCACCCAGCCCGGCCAGTACCCGTACGTTGCCAACATGACGGCCGAGACGGCCGTGGCGATCGCCGGCGGATTTACGCCTCGCGCATTGCGCAAATCCATCATCCTGAACCGCTACTATCTGGGCCGGCAGGTTCGCATGGCCGTGCCGCTGACTTTTCCGCTGCGTCCCGGCGACACCATCAACGTGCAAGAGCGCTGGTTCTGACGGAGCACGGAGGACAGGCGGTCATCCGCCTCACGCGTGTTCGGCGCTGGAAGCGGTTATTGAAGCTTCGTGTTGTGCGGCCTCAACGCTGCCCAAGCCGTTGAAGAACAGATTGAGCAGGACGGAAACGATTGCGGCGAGAAGGATGCCGGATTCCAGGAGCGGATGCAGTTCGTCGGGCGTGTGACGGAAGAAGTTGGGCGCGACCAGCGGGATCATCCCGAAGCCGACCGAAATCGCGACCACGAACAAGTTGTACCGGTTGGTTTTAAAATCGACATTGGTGAGAATGCGTGCGCCGGTCGCTGCTACCATGCCGAACATGACGATTCCGGCGCCGCCCAACACCACGACCGGTACCGACTCCACCAGCGCCGACATCTTCGGCAACAGGCCGAGCGCCAGCATGATAACGCCGCCGGTCGCGGTGACCCATCGCGATCGTATGCCGGTGACGCCGACCAGGCCGACATTCTGCGAGAACGACGTGTATGGGAAAGTGTTGAAGATACCGCCCAGGATGGTGCCGACGCCGTCGGCACGAAGGCCGCGGGTGATCGCCGCCTGATCGATCTTCCGCCCGGTCATTTCGCCGAGCGCCAGAAACATTCCGGTCGATTCGATCATCACCACAATCATTACAATACACATGGTGACGATCGGGATCAGACGAAATGTCGGCCAACCGAACCGGAACGGGATCACCACGTCAGCCCATGGCGCAGCCACCACCCGCTCGAAATGCATCACGCCGAGCAGCGATGCCAGCACCGCACCGGCGATGATGCCAAGCAGCACCGCCACATTGGCGACGAAGCCCGTAAACCAGCGCAGCAATCCGAGGATGACCAGCAGCACGAATAGCGCAATGCCGAGGCCGGCGAGTTGTCCGTAGCCGGGGTTGGGGAAGGCTCCCGGCACCCCGTCAACGACCTTGGTCAGGGTCGGCAGGCCGCCGCCCGCCCAATTGATGCCGACCCGCATCAGAGAAATGCCGATCACCAGGATGATCGTGCCGGTCACCACCGGCGGGAACAGCGGTAATAGTCTGCCCATGAACGGCGCGACGATGACGGCGAATACGCCGGCCGAGATCACCGAACCGTAAATGCCGAGAATGCCCACGCCGGGCGCCGCAGCCATCGACAGCATCGGCCCGACCGATGCGAAGGTCACTCCCATCATCACCGGAAGCCGAATGCCGACGCCGGGAAAGCCGACGCATTGCACCAGTGTCGCCAGTCCGCAGGCGAACAGGTCGGCGCTGATCAGGAAGGCGACGTCCTCGGGCGGCAACTTGAGAGCGCGGCCGAGAATGAGCGGTACGGCAACCGCGCCCGCATACATCACCAGGACATGCTGAAGCCCGAGCGTCAGCAGCTTGGGTATCGGCAAAAACTCGTCGACCGGATGAACGTTCTGCGCCATTGCCAGCCCCCCAAAACGCGTGTCTCGGGAGCATTGTGACACAAAAACCATGCCAGATCGCGAGGCGCTTTTCCTAAGCTTTCCTTGCAATTTCAAGATGCGATCATGCGGAGGAATACGGGAGAGCCAGCAATCCAGACTTTGCGATTTGCCTGGACTGCTGCTCTTCGCAATGACGCTGCCTCTTGCGAGGCGTTGCGATTGGCCGGCTTACTTTTTCATGTGCTTGGCGAGGAACGCGCGCGAGCGGTCCCGGGCAAGCATGGCGGCCGCTTCGTTGTAGCTGCCGCGCTCCTCGCAATTAAAGCCGTGCTGCGCGTCGGGATAGACGTAGATTTCACAATCGCCGCCGCGCTTCTGCTTGATCAGCTCGACGTCGCTCATCGGAATCGAGGCGTCCTTTTCGCCGAAGTGCAGCTGCGTCGGCACCTTAGGCTTCTCATCGGCGTTCTTGGCGATCTGGCCGCCGTAATAGCCGATGGCCGCCGACAATCCATTCAGCTTGGAAGCGGCAAGGAAGGCGATGGTGCCGCCCATACAGAAGCCGGCGATGGCCGCCGGCCCATATTTCTTCGCCTCGTCAATGGCCGCTTGCGTGTCGCGCATCATCGCGCCCCAATCCGGGTTGGCGACGAATTTGCGGGCATTGGCGATTTCGTCTGGCGTGTAGCCGCACTCGAAATTCGGCTGCTGGCGATCGAACAACGCCGGCGCGACCGCGCCATAGCCTTGTGCGGCGAGCCGATCGCATACGGCCTGAATGTGATGATTGACGCCAAAGATTTCCTGAATGACCACGATGCCGCCCTTGACGGGTCCAACCGGCTCCGCGCGATAGGCGCCAAGCTTGAAACTGTCCGACGCGACCAATGAGAAATGCTTACCCAAGACGATCCTCCATTCGACTGAAATGCCCTACCCTGAGGGAAGCCTAGCATATCCGGCGGCGATGACGGTTGGAAAGGCGGTGCAGCCGATCGTCTCAGGGCGTGACGACGATGAAATTCGTGCCGTCGCCGGTCTCTTCGCTCAGCCCCTGGTCGGAGATAATGAGTGAAGAACCCGGCACCATCAGTTCCGAAATCAGATCGAGCGCGTCCTGCGGGATTTCCACGCGGGCGAGCGCTTGCCGGGCCATTTCAGTGGGCGCTTCCACCACCGGCTCGCGATTGCGTACGGTTTCGCGCTTCGCGATCATGTATCGGCCGTTTCTTTGAAGGTGATCAGGTTGACGCGCCTGCGCTTGCTTGCCCGGCAGCGAGATAACATCCCAGCGGAAGCTTGCTCCATCAGCCGCGTAGTTCATCGCGGTGAACACGTGAGTGCCTAGCGGCTGGTCTGGGTGCTCAATGCTGATCGGGGCGTCGAACAGCGGCGCAAAATCCTGACGCACGTAGATCCTTTGCTTTTTGCGGCTGACGAAAATCGCGATCGGCCCTTTCACGGGGTGCGCGATTTCGGCCGGTTTGGCGGGCGGCAGCGGGATTTCCGGATCGGACTCCGCCGCCGCTTCGGCTTCATCAGGTGCGACAGGATCGATTGGCGGGCTCGCCTCGTCCGCATCGCTGGCCGGCCCGACCGCTTCGACGGCCGGAGTCACGACGGCAGCGTTCGGATCATGTTGGCGCGACGCGTCTGTCGTCTGGTCAGCTTCGACAGTCTCTGCGGTTTTGAGAAGCTTGGCCACTGTCGGCGCGGTTGGTATGGGCGCAGTGGGAGCGAGCGATGTCGGCGGCTCCGCATCAGGCGGCTTTTCGTTGTGCACAAACAGATGCGGATCGGAAATTTCCTCCGGCCGCAGCTCCGGGCGGGCAATGACGACGCCCACGCCGAGCTTGGTCAACGCCCACAATCGCGTGGCGAATTCATGCGACATGCGGATACAGCCATGCGAAGCCGGGTGGCCCAGATTGAAACCTTCGTGCAACGCGACGCCCGACCAGGTGATGCGTTCCATGAACGGCATCGGCGCGTTGCTGTAGATATTGGACCGGTGATCGCGGCTTTTCTGGATGATGCTGAAAATGCCGAGCGGCGTTGGGTGATCGGGTACTCCGGTTGCGACCGGTGCATCGGCCACGTGCACGCCATCGCTGTAGAGATGAAGCTTCTGCTGATCGACGGAAATGATGATTTGCAGCGGACCTTTCGAACCGTCTTTCCGCATGTGATCGGTTTCGGTGTGGCGAAAACTTGGCGCAGTCTTGGTGCTCGGGCTGGCCACTGCCGGCGAAGCGCCGTAGGAGACGGCGCAGACGGACACGATCGCGCACACGGTACTGAAGAGGAGGCGCTGCGAACGGCCCGCATCAGGCGGCGCGTTCCACCTCCCATTAAAAGACGAACCACGCTTCAAGGCACAACTCTTCCTGGAGACACAGATTTCGACTGCGGCTTAGTCGTGAGATTGAGAGGTGCTCCCTTCCAGCTCGGGAGGTGGCGTGACGATATATCCATAACGCAGTTGACCTTCCCGGGTTGCATGTCCGGCCCATTTTCAGTGGGGCGGGACGATGGCGAACGCTTCCGCCAGCAATTGGTACGAACGACGCCGCGCGGCATGATTATACGCCATGGTGGTGATCATCAATTCATCGGCGCGCGTTGCTTCGATCAATTCCAGCAAGCGACTTTTAACTTTATCGATGCCGCCGACCACCAGGCGTTCGCGCTGCCGGGCGATGCGGGTGCGGTCGATCGGCGTATAGGGGTAGGCGGCGGCCTCTTCCGGCGAAGCGAGCGGCAGATATTCGCCCTTGGCGCGGCGCACGAAGTGCAGGTCGGCGCTACTCGCGATCCGGTCGGCCTCGGCATCGCTATCGGCGGCCATCGCCGCAGTGGCGAGGATCGCATAGGGTTCGCGCATGGTTTCCGACGGCTTAAAATGCTCGCGGTAGGTCAGCATCGCGCTTTCAGCGTCGTGCTCGGCGAAATGGTGCGCGAACGCAAACCCCATTCCGACCGCCGCGGCAAGCTCGGCGCTATAGCCGCTCGAGCCGAGCAGCCACACTGGCGGCAGCGCGACATCCGCGGGCACCGCGTGCACGTTGCGAAACGGATGGCCTTCGGGAAAGCCGCCGCGTTCCAGCAGGATCAATTCCTGAAAGCGCTCAAGAAACTCATCGCCTTCCCGCGCGTCCTGCCGGCGGCGCAAGGCGTAGGACGTAACCGGATCGGTCCCCGGCGCGCGGCCGAGGCCGAGGTCGATGCGGCCGGGAAATAGCGCCTCCAGCACCTTAAAGCGTTCGGCGACCATGAGTGGCGCATGGTTTACCAGCATTACGCCGCCCGACCCGACACGAATGTGTTTGGTCGCGGCGGCGACTTGCCCAATCATGATCTCCGGCGCGGAACTCGCGATGCTCGCCAGGTTATGATGCTCGGCGAGCCAATAGCGCGTGTAGCCGAGCGCGTCCGCAAGCAGCGCCAGATCGAGCGAGTTGCGCAGCGCGGCCGATCCGGGCGTGTCAGTGGTAACCGGCGACAGGTCGAGGACGGAAAGCGGAGTCATAACCGTCACCTCAGGGCGACGGAACGGTCCGAGTCAATCCCGATGTCCAGCTACCGGCCAGGCACGCTGACGAACGGGCCACCGACACCGGAAATCGTATCGCCCGATGTTGTCGAAGCGGGTGTTGCCGAAGCAGGTGTTGCCGAGGCGGCCGTTGTCGACGCGGATATTGCCGAAGCGTCTGTTATCGAAGCGGGTGTTGCCGAAGTGGTTTTTGTCGAAGCGGCCGTTGTCGAAGTTGTTTTCGTCGAAGCGGCTGTTGTCGACGTGATTTTGGCGTGCCGGATTTTTGCCGGAACTCTTTGCGGCTCTCGCTGTGTCCACCAAAGCCCGGTTTGGAAGGTGGTCTGGGCTTCGAAGCCGGAGGCCTGGGCTACGGCGCGCGCTTTATGGATGCGGTGGGTTCGGACAGCGGCGTGCGTACGCTTGGCTTTCTTCTCCGCTTTTTCCACTCGCTCCGCCTTGTCCGCCGCTTGGGTCGCGAGGTCGGGTAAGGCCAGCGCGGGCTCCACTGTTGCAGGGGCGGACGCTACCTCAGGCTCTCGCGTCTGCGCTGCTGGTTCGGGCATCGGCTCGGCAATTGCCGGCGCCGCGGGTGCGATAGTTGAATCAGCGGGGGGAGTTAGTGGCGCTGCCGCCGCCGGCATCTCATCCGGTTTCGTCTCAGGTTTT
>JBAUGC010000981.1:0-5411 GCA_049679485.1 Xanthobacteraceae bacterium | reverse complement strand
ACATCGCCGGACAAAATGATGAAGCCTGAGTTCTTCAGATTCACCAACAATGATTGACTGCCGGGAGTATGTCCTGGTGTGGAAACCAAGGTAACACTACCATCGCCAAATACATCCGCATCACCATCGAGCAGTCTAAGATGTTTTGGAGTGCCCATAAGCTTGCGTGCGAGAGTCTTCAGTTGATTGACGTTGTCGTTCGGGCCATTGGAAGAGCTGATCCATTCATATTCGGCCCGCTGTATCAGGACCGTTGAATCCGGGAACAAGCGAACATTGCCAATGTGGTCGCCGTGAGTATGAGATAGCGCAACACAGGTGATGTCGGTTGTCTTAAGGCCAATCTCAGCGAGTTGATCAGTAAGTGTCTTATCCAAATGGTAGACGATCAATTTAGGCAGGGTTGACCAGCCTTTGGGGTCGTTCAACGCCGATTCAGGAACACCCGTATCCCAGAGTAACCATTGGTTTCCCCGCCGTATCAGCCAGCAAGTCGACGAGAACTGGATGCTCCGCCCGACATTTTCGCCGGGGGTCCAAACCGACTCGTCGTTCGCGAGGGAGTGACCGCCATCCAGCCGATAAAGCTTATCGGCGAAGCCAGCCGCGGTCGCGTCCGGCAGCGTCGAGCCAGCGGTAGCAGTCTGCGTACTATCTAGCGACATATCTGAGCCTCCGGTCAGAAACCTAAATGCGCGTCAACATTTCCATTCGTTCATCGCTCGGCTCAAATGCAAAGACGCCGCGCGCTACGCTAGGCGGTAGATCGCAGATGCGCTTTCCAGTCGCGCTCGTCCACCTTCACCTCCGCGAAGACTGCCGAGTGTGTGTTGTGAGCGCGCGTGTCATTGCCAGGGTTGGTCTTTATTTCACGCTCGATCCGCTCTACCGCGCCGTACCGCGTACAATCTCGCATCAATAAGACGTTGAACTCCGCAGCTCCGCCACGTCCTTGGCGGAGATTTTGGATTCCTCGGATCCAAAACGCTTGGTGACGTAGTTGACGACGGCGGCGATTTCCTCGTCGGAGTAGATGCCGCCGAAGCCCGGCATCGAGATAATGCCTTTCGGCGCATGCCGCATGGTGCCGGAGATCACGATCTGGGCGACATTGGTCGCGGTCGGATCGTTGACCGCACGGGCGCCTGCGATCGTTGCGTACGGTGAGATGGTGCTCACGCCGGTCCAGCTATGGCAACTGACGCACGCACCTTCAAAGACCTTTCTGCCCAGAATATCCGATGTCTCTCGGCCCTGCTTGGGAGAGAGCGGAGCCGGTGGCGCGATTGTTGCCGGCTCGGACGATGCAACCGGGGGAACGCTCCGCAGATAGGCGACCATCGCGTTGATGTCCGCCGGCGCCAAAAGGCTGAAGCTTTGGTCCACGGCCTCGCCCATCGGGCCCGCCGCCGTTCCGCGACCGGATGCGTGACCGGTCGATAGATAGGCAGCTATCTCCTCGTCATTCCAGGCGCCGATCCCCGAGCCCCGGTCGGAGGTGATATTGAAAGCATGCCATCCGGCTGTTAGCGCGCCGGCGAATTTCGTGCGATTGTTGAGCGCGAATGCGAGATTGCGCGGCGTATGGCACTCGCCGCAATGCGCTAGTGCCTCGGCGACATAGGCGCCTCTGTTCCACTCGGGGCTCTGCGCCGCGTCCGGCCGAAAGCGAACATCTTGGTTGAAGATGAACGACCATGGGCCCATCAGCCAGCGCTGATTGAACGGGAATCCCAACGTGTCTGCTCGATTGGCCGAACGCACCGAGGCAAGGCTGAACAAGTAAGCCTTGATCGCGAGGGCGTCGGCATCGGTCATGTAGGTGTAGGAGGGATATGGCATCGCCGGGTAGAGATGCGTGCCGTCGCGGCGAACCCCGCGCTGCACGGCGTTGAGGAAATCGGCATCGCTATAGTCGCCGATGCCGGTGGCCTTGTCAGGCGTGATGTTGGTCGAATAGAGCGTGCCGAACGGCAGCGGAATTGCCAGCCCGCCGGCATATTGCTCACCCCCTTGGCTGGTATGACAGACCATGCAATCGGCAGCGCGCGCCAGATACTCGCCGCGCTTCACAACGTCCGCGTTCTTAAAGTCGGTAGGCACACCGGTCGGATCAGCGCCGTGATAGTCCGATAGCGCGACCGTCGTCCCCCGCGTGAACGCCATCGGTCCAGGATTGAAAACGCGCCAAAAGATGGCGCCGGCAATCACAACAACGATCGCGGCGGCAATGAGTGCGACAATCGTTTTGCGCACAGTTCGGCTCCGCATGGCGCTTACACCTTGTGCCCGACCGCGATCGCTGCGCGATCGATCGGCAGTCGGCGCAATGCGACACCGGTCGCGGCATAAATCGCGTTGCGCAGCGCTGGCGGGCCGGCGGTGCATCCGGTTTCACCGATGCCGCCCGGATCCTCACCGCTTTTGACGATGTGCACCTCGATCGGCGGTACCTCGTCGATGCGCAACATGCGGTAATCATTGAAGTTGGATTGACGCACGCGGCCCTTGTCAATGGTAATCTCGCCGAACAGTGCCGCCGTCAGGCCAAAGATCAGACCACCCTGGAGCTGCGCGACGATAATGTCGGGATTGACTGCAATCCCAGTGTCGACGACCGAGGTGACTTTGCGCAACTGCACCTCGCCGCGATCGTCCACTTGCGCCTCGACGACGGTGGCGATGAAGCTGGCGAACGACGGCTGGATGCTTACGCCGCGCCCGGTCCGGGCCGGCAACGGCCTTCCCCAGTCGGATTTTTCCGCGACCAGGTCGAGGGCCGCTTGCAGCCGCGGCGTTTTTCCCAGCATGCCGCGCCGGAAGGCGATCGGATCGGCTCCGGCCTTGCGCGCCAGCTCATCGATGAAGCACTCGATGGCGAAAACGTTGTTGTTCGGCCCAACGCCGCGCCAAAAACCGGTCGGCACGGCAGGCGGTTCGGCGCGCACGTATTCGACCTGCAGGTTAGGAATGTCGTAAGGGATGTCGATGGCGCTATCGACCGCGTCGATATCGATGCCGTTCTGAAAGCCCGCGGGAAACCAGCGGGCCATGATCGACGAACCGGTCACGCGATACTTCCAGGCGGCGATTTTCCCTCCCGACAGGGTCGCGGAAATGACGTCGCGATAGACCGGACGATAAATATCGTGCTGAATATCTTCTTCGCGCGTCCACACCACTTTGATCGGCGCATCGACATGTTTGGCGATACGCACCGCGCTGTCGACCATATCCGCTTCGAGCCGGCGGCCGAAGCCGCCGCCGAGCAGATGATTGTGCACGGTGACCTTGTCGATGGGAACGCCCGCCGCTTTTGCCGCGGTTGCCTGCACGCGCGTCATGACCTGCGTGCCGGTCCAGATTTCACAAGCGCCCGGCGTAAGGCGAACGGTACAATTCATCGGCTCCATCGGCGCGTGCGCCAAAAATGGCAGCTCATACTCACCATCGACTTTTTGGCCCTGCGATAATCCTTTGGCGATGTCGCCGACGGACTTCGCCACCGCGCCGTCCTTTTTGCTCGCGGTGCGCAGGTCTTCCCAAATCTCGGCCGAGCTGAGTTGCGCGTGCGGACCTTCGTCCCAGGTGATGACGAGAGCGTCGAGGCCTTTCTTGGCCGCCCACATATGATCGCCGATAACGGCGACCACGTCGTCCAATACAACGACCTGGCGCATGCCGGGGACCGCATTGGCGGCGCTGTCGTCGACGTGTTTGACCTTGCCGCCGAACACCGGACTCGCGGCCAGCGTGGCGAACTTCATCCCGGGCAGCATGGTGTCGATGCCGTAGACGACGCTGCCATTGCTCTTGCCGGGCGTGTCGAGGCGCTTGAGCGGCTTGCCGATCAGCGCGAACTCTTTCGGATCCTTGAGCGGCGCAGCCGGCGGGACCGGCAGCCGGCCCGCTGCTTCCGCCAGATCGCCGTAAGCCAGTGTGCGGCCGCTGTTCGCGTGCGTCACCGTTCCGTTCGAGGCGGAACAGCTTGCCGGATCGACTTGCCACTGCTCGGCGGCTGCGCGCACCAGCATCGCGCGCGCAGTCGCGCCAGCAACGCGCAGCGGCTTCCAGAAAGCGCGGATCGAATTGGAATTGCCGGTAGCCTGAATGCCAAAAAGCGGATTGCCGTAGAGCTTGTCGCTGGGAGGCGCGTGCTCCAGCGCCACGTTCGCAAAGTCGGCGTCGAGCTCGTCGGCTAGTATCTGGGGGATCGCCGTGTAGACGCCTTGACCCATCTCTACCTGTGGCATGACCAGCGTCGTTTTGCCCACATGATCGATGCGGATGAAGGCATCGGGGGCGAACTGGCCGATGGTGTCGTCGGGTGGCTGCTCCGGCTCGTTGACCGGCGCGGCCCTGAGCGGAAGGCGAAAGGCGAGGACGAAACCTCCGGTTAAACCGATTTTGATCAGCGCGCGGCGCGACGGAGCAAACGGGAGATTTTCGAAGACGCGCATCATCGCCTCCTATGCCGCGGCTGCGGCGCGCTTGATCGCCGCGCGGATACGCACATAGGTGCCACAGCGGCAAATGTTTCCCGCCATGGCGGCGTCGATATCGGAATCGTCGGGCGCCGAATTGCCGGCAAGAAGCGCCGTCGCAGACATGATCTGGCCGGACTGACAATAGCCGCACTGGATGACTTCCAGATCGAGCCAGGCTTTTTGTACTTTCGCGCCCGCCGGTGTGGCGCCAACGCCTTCAATCGTGGTGATGGCGCGATTGCCAATCGAACCGACCGCCAGCAAGCAGGAGCGCACGGGGCTGCCGTCAATGTGCACGGTGCAAGCGCCGCATTGCGCGATGCCGCAGCCGAATTTCGTGCCCGTCATCCCCAGCACGTCGCGCAACACCCAGAGCAGCGGGGTATCGGCGTCGACATCGACACTGTGGGTGTTCCCGTTGACTTTGATAGCGAAGGCCATGGCATCGTCTCCTTCTCTGTCAATGGCGTTCGAGCGGGGCGCAAGATCTCACTATCTACGCTGCGAGTGAGCGCAGCGGCAGCGGGGTATCGGCGTCGACATCGACACTGTGGGTGTTCCCGTTGACTTTGATATCGAAGGCCATGGCATCCTCTCCTTCTCTGTCAATGGCGTTCGAGCCGGGCACAAGATCTATCTACGCTGCGAGTGAGTGCAGCGGGAACATCACCTGGGACCCAGCGTCAAGCGCCTCTTGGCTACTGCTGTTCAACCGGCTGACGAATTAGTTTAGTGTACGGGGAGCCGGTTGGCATGTCTCCTCATCGGGGTGATGCAGGCATCACAATTTGAGAGCGTCACGTCGCCTTTTGACCGAAGCGGACATTGCGAGCCGTGGCGGCCAAGCCTGGTTGCTTCTCATCCGCCTCGCCAACAGATTCTTACCGTTAGTTCGACCGGCAAAGCGGCCACACCGCTCTCGGC
>JBAUGC010000980.1:0-7910 GCA_049679485.1 Xanthobacteraceae bacterium | reverse complement strand
GCCGAGAGTAAGGCGCTGCAAGGCCAGGGTATCGCCAATCAGAGGAAGGCAATTATTGCGGGACTTCAGGGGTCGATCGATCAATTCAAGAAAGTCGTCGAAGACGCATCAACCTCCGAGGTCATGCAGCTCGTCATGGCCACGCAGTATTTTGATACGATCAAATCGATCGGCGAGAGCGACAAGACCAACACCCCTGTTCCTGTCACATTCGCCCGCAGCGGTTCGTGACATTTCCGATCAGATCCTGCAATCGATGCTGACGGCGGAAAGAGCCAAAGCTTAGGCGCGACGTCGCTATGATTCGCGTTGACACGATCTAAAGCGTAATCGAGGGGCGGCGCCAACCCGGAGATCAACGCCATGCGGCAGATTTGGATCACGAAGGCCGGTCCGCCGGAGGTGCTGGAAGTCAAAGAGGCGCCCGATCCCGAGCCCAAGGCCGGCGAGGTTCGTATTCGCGTCGAAGCGAGCGGTGTCAATTTTGCCGACATTATGGGCCGCCTGGGTATCTATCCGGACCTGCCGCCGATGCCGGTGGTGCCGGGCTACGAGGTCAGCGGCCGCATCGACGCGGCGGGTGCCGGCGTGGACGGTCATTGGGCCGGCCGCGACGTTCTCGCGGTGACGCGATTTGGCGGTTATGCCGACGTTGTTTGTGTTCCGGCCAATCAGATCTTCGCGCGCCCTGCGAATATGTCGGCCTTGGAGGGCGCGGCCATCCCCGTCAATTATTTCACGGCGTGGCAGCTCGTCGTAGTGATGGGCGGCTTGAAAGCCGGCGAAACCGTGCTCGTTCATTCCGCGGGCGGCGGTGTTGGCATCGCAGCGACACAGATTGCCAAGCATATCGGTGCCCGCGTCATTGGCACGGCTTCAGCCGGCAAGCACGCCGAGCTGCGGTCGCTCGGCGTGGATCATCTCATCGACTATCGAACCGAGGATTTCGAAGCCCGCACCCGCGAGCTCACCAATGGCCGCGGCGTTGAACTTATTCTCGATGCGGTCGGCGGCGAGTCGTGGAAGAAGGGTTATCGGGTGCTGGCGCCGACCGGACGCCTCGGCATGTTCGGCCTGTCCGCCGCGGCGACCGGCAAGAACCGCAACGTGCTGTCAATGCTGTCCGCGGTCGCGAATATGCCGTGGTTTCAGTTCAACCCGCTGTCGCTGATGAACGCGAACAAGGGCGTCTTCGGCGTCAATCTTGGCCATATGTGGGGCGAGATAGAGCGGCAGCGTTCTTGGGCCGATCAGTTGTGGACATTGTGGGCGCAAGGCGCGATTAAGCCCAAAATCGCACGGAGCTTTCGCTTCAACGAAGCTCCGCAAGCTCATCACTTCATTCAGGATCGTGGCAATATCGGCAAAGTCGTTTTGGTGCCGTAGGTCGGTTCGCCAGACTGGGTGTTGCTGAAAAGCAAAAAGCGCGGCGTAACCGCCGCGCTTTCGTTGGAATCGTAACTTGCCGGGCTTGCGTTTACTACCGCGGCGCCGGCACGATGCGGATATAGGGCTTCGGCGTCTTCCAGCCCTGCGGGTAAAGCTTTTCCGCTTCTTCATTGGTAACGGCGCCGGTGAGAATGACGTCTTCGCCCGGTTTCCAGTTCGCCGGCGTTGCTACGCGGTGCTTGGCGGTGAGCTGCAGCGAATCGACCACGCGAAGCACTTCGTCGAAATTGCGGCCCGTGGTCATGGGATAGACCAGGACGAGCTTGATCTTCTTATCCGGGCCGATGACGAACACGTTGCGCACGGTTTGATTATCGGCCGGAGTACGGCCGTCCGAAGTCCCGCCCGTGCTCGCTGGCAGCATGCCGTAGAGCTTGGAAACGTTGAGATCGGTGTCGCCGATCATCGGATAGTTCGGGGCAAAGCCGACCACGTCTTTGATGTCGGCAGCCCATTTCTTGTGGTTATCGACCGGGTCGACGGACAGCCCGATGATCTTCACACCGCGCTTGTCGAACTCCGGCTTGAGCCGGGCCATGGTGCCAAGCTCGGTCGTGCAGACCGGGGTGAAATCCTTGGGGTGGGAGAACAGCACCACCCAATTGTTGCCAATCCAGTCGTGGAAATGGATCTTGCCTTCCGTCGTTTCGGCTTCGAAATCCGGAGCGGTGTCGCCGATTGCAAGGGCCATGGAAACCTCCGTCGCGTGGTCTGATTTGGGATATTTTTGAATACTGTCCGCTATCACATAGCGTTCAGGTGGCGGCAATACTAGGCCTTATACTGAGGATTGTATGTTCGAATTCGCCGCAAAACTAAGAAGAATTGACCGGTTGCGGCAATAGGTACGGAAGAAATTTCTGATGAGCTAGGGGGAGCTGAGGGGGCCTGTTGGGCTCTTAATTGGCGACTGCCGCGTGACCTGGATCACATCGGGTGCCCAGAACTTGCCTTACCGTCGCCTTTTAGCAGCCCGGCTCGCATTGCAAATCTTGCGCGCTAAACCGCTAGTCGGGACGGCGGCGAAGACGGGTGTGATGGAACCGCGCGTGAGCACTGCTGTCGAAGATAGAGCGCGGGAGGCGATGATGAAGCTCGCGATGGATTACGGCCTTCTAACTCTCGAAACCCTGATCGACGTGATCAGGCATTCGCAGATTGTGGTCGCGCATCCAGCCGGTCCGGCGGAGAGCCTCCCTGCGGGATTCGACGCGACGGACCTGGCCATTCTCGATTGGATCGTTGCCGAGGGGCAGCGCGTCGGCCGCGGCCTCGTCCGGATGTAGTTCTGCGATTCAGCGCGCCGGGCAGGGAATCGGCGCGGTGGATAGGCCAACAGTTCGTCCCGGAAAACCCGCGGCATCGAAATAGCGCGTCTCACCGACCATCTGCCTATTCAGGACCGTAACCAGCCCGTTAGACGCGGGTTCTGACGTCATCACGCAGCCGGTCACATCCGGCAGCGTACCATTCAACATCGCTTCCGAAAGTAGGCGGCCCACGAGCTTGTCCTTTGCGTCGCCAACATCGAGCTGCATCAAATGCGCGATCGTCCGGCCGACGTCGGAATTGCTGGCCGGCGCCGGATCGACGAAATGCGATTTGAAATCCGGCCCCTGCATGGCCATGAAATTCCAGGTGTCGGCGCGGCTGAATGAACCGTGCATGCCCTGGCCTTGCTGTAGCCCGGTATCGGCGATTTCGGCCGTGCACAGCACCGGCTCCCCGCATACGGTGTCAAACGATCGGAAGCTGACCACGATGGCCGGGTGCGGGGTCACCGCGGTGTCCTCGAGGTCTATGTCGTCCAGGCTGAGCGTGCCCGGAAACTTGCCGAGCTTCGATCCGACGAAAATGCCGCTGACGTAGTCTTGGCTGAGCAAGATATCGACGATCTGCTTAGCGACTGCCTGGTCGGCATCGGGCAGATAAATGAGGTCGGCCCCGCCGTTTGCCGCCACAACGACCTTCGGCTTGCTTTTGTCTCCGCCGAGAAAGCCGTTGCCCTTTACGGGCCGTTCGCCCGGGGCGATCACCTTGTACCCGTTGTCCGGGTCGAGCAGCGGCAAGTTGAGCGCTTTTGCTAGATCGAGCGCCAGAAAGCCATACGGCAATTGGCCCTCCGGCGTATCGGCAAGCTTCGTGGTGGTTGTCGGACTGGTACGGCTCTTTTTGTCGATGGTGGAAAAGCCGTGGTCGGCAACCGTGATGATGTCGGTCGTGTTCAAGAGGTCCAGTTCAACCAAAGCTGCACGGATTCTTGCCAAGTCGTCGTCGGCGTTGCGAATTGCGGCCAGCGACGTTGGCCCGTTGATGCCGGGGACGAGCGAATTCAAGCTGTCGCGCTGCAGGTGTTGCGTTCCGTCCGGATCGCGGGACCAGAACACCAGGACGAACGGCTTGCCGCGCTTCTTGAATAGCGGCAGGACCACCCGGGTCGTGACCGCGGTGAAATAATCCTGCTGCAAGCTATTTGGAACCGTGCCGTTGCTGCGCGGCGGAGGTTTCAGGTCCAACTTTGCAGCGTCAAGCAGGCCGATCATCTCAGCCGATAGCGGGATGCCGCTGTTCGGATTGCCCGTCGAGTCGTCGATGATGATCGTCGGCGTGCCGTCGCGATCGGTATGGTCGAAGATCAACGTCGGACCGAGCTTGCCGATCGCCGCGGTGCTGAAGCCTTTGTTGCTGGCGAGTTTCAGGATGGCGGGCTCATTGAGATAGTTGCCCCACTTCATGTCCAGTTGGCCGAGCACCGAGTCGCTTTCCAGGAATGGTGTTTGGCTAACGCCGCCATTTAAACGAACCTCGAAGCCGGTATAGATCGTGTTGGAAAAGTCGCCAGTGTCGCCGAGCATGTGGCCGGTGGCCATGGCGGACGCGTTCGCTGTCGTCAACGTGGGAAACAGCGCGTGGCTGTTACGCAGGCTCACCCCTTCGTGTGCAATCGCCGCCATTGTCGGGGCGGTCGCATCATCGACCATCCGGGAACGCAGGCCGTCGGCGACAAACAGAATCACGTTGTGGGGTTGAGGTGCCGGCCCCTGCGCGGCAGCGGGCGATGCCGGGAGGATTGCCACTATTGCTGTAACAACGACGAGCAACCCGCGCATCGAGAAGATTCCGTTAGCGGAAAACCATATTCTTTGAGCACAACGTATGACGGGGGCGTGACTGACACTCATGACCCAGACTGGGACGGCATCCCTCTAACAAGTTAGCACCCAAGCGGGGAGGCGTCACAGGCGAACGGTGCTGTAGCTAGCAGGCTGCGGTCATTGACATTTTCGCGACAACGCCGCAAAGCCAACAGGCGGCTCGCGGGTCTTAAAACCGAAATGTTCAAGCGAATCCTCATTGCCAACCGCGGCGAGATCGCCTGTCGGATCATCAAGACCGCCCGCCGCATGGGCATCGCAACCGTTGCGGTTTATTCCGAGGCTGACCGCGACGCGCTTCATGTTGAAATGGCCGACACGGCAATCCCGATCGGGCCGCCGCCTGCCGCGCAAAGCTACCTTCTGATCGACCGGATCGTTGCAGCCTGCAAGGAAAGCGGCGCGGAAGCGGTACATCCGGGCTACGGTTTTTTGTCCGAGCGCGCGGCGTTTCCGGAGGCGCTCGCCAAGGCGGGCGTTGTGTTTATTGGGCCGAACCCCAAGGCAATCGCCGCCATGGGCGACAAGATCGAATCAAAAAAAGCCGCCGCCCGCGCCAACGTCTCCACCGTACCGGGTCATCTCGGTGTGATCGAGGACGATATCCAGGCGATCGCAATCGCCGAACAGATTGGTTATCCGGTGATGATCAAGGCATCGGCTGGCGGCGGCGGCAAGGGCATGCGCATCGCCTTCACCAAGGGGGAGGTCGGCGAAAACTTCGCCCGCGCCCGTTCGGAGGCGAAATCGAGCTTCGGCGATGATCGTGTTTTCATCGAGAAATTCATCACCGATCCGCGCCATGTCGAAATCCAGGTCTTGGGCGACAAGCATGGCAACGTCATCTATCTCGGTGAGCGCGAGTGCTCGATCCAACGCCGCAATCAGAAAGTCATCGAGGAATCGCCCAGCCCACTGCTGGACGCCAAGACGCGGGCCGAGATGGGCGAGCAGGCCGTCGCGCTCGCCAGCGCAGTCGGCTACGACAGCGCCGGCACGGTGGAATTCGTGGCCGGGCAGGATCGCAGCTTTTATTTCTTGGAGATGAACACGCGCCTGCAGGTCGAGCATCCGGTGACCGAGCTTGTCACCGGCATCGATCTGGTCGAGCAGATGATCCGGGTCGCTGCCGGCGAGCCGCTTGCGCTCAAGCAGGGTGACGTGAAGCTTTCCGGCTGGGCGGTTGAGAGCCGCGTCTATGCAGAGGACCCGTACCGGAATTTCGCGCCGTCCATCGGGCGTCTGGTGCGGTATCGCCCGCCGGCGGAAGGCGAGCACAATGGCGTGACGGTGCGAAACGACACCGGAGTAGCGGAAGGTGGCGAAATCTCACTCTATTACGATCCGATGATCGCAAAGCTCGTCACGCATGCGAAGACCCGTGTCGAAGCAATCGACGCGCAGGCCGACGCGCTTGATGCCTTCACCATCGAAGGTATTCGCCACAACATTCCGTTTCTCGCGGCGATCATGCAGCATCCGCGCTGGCGCGCCGGCAAACTCTCCACCGCCTTCATCGCCGAGGAATTTCCCCACGGTTTCGAGCGCACCGCTCCGACTGGCGCCGTGGCGCGTGCCATCGCCGGTGTCGCGGCGGCGATTGACCATGTTCTGGGCGAGCGCAAGCGCCGCATTTCCGGCCAGCTCAATAGCGCGGTGACCCGCGAGCGCCGCCGGGCCATTTGGCTGAGCGGCGAAGAGATTCACGCCGACGTCGACCACGAAGGTGGGTCCGTCGTCGTATCGTTCGAGGATGGCAATCGGCATGTTATTTCCTCGAACTGGGCTCCCGGCATGCCGGTTTGGACCGGCACCCTCGATGGTGCGGCCGTCGCCCTGCACGTGCGGATGATCCCGAACGGCTTCGAGCTCGCCTACCGCGGCATTGAAGTGAAAGCGTTCGTCTATACCGAGCGCGAAGCGCGCTACGCGCGTTTGATGCCGGCAAAGAAACTCTCCGGCAGCGAAAAGGCCGTACGCTGTCCGATGCCTGGCCTGGTTGTTTCGATCGCCGTCGCGGAAGGCCAAGAGGTCAAGGCGGGTGAAACCTTGGCTGTCGTCGAGGCGATGAAGATGGAGAACATCCTGCGCGCCGAGCGCGATGGCATTATCAAGAAGATACCCGTCAAGCCAGGAGACAGCGTCGCCGTCGACGCGGTGATCATGGAATTCGCCTAGAAACCGCGCGGACGCGCCGAAGGCGCCAACGCAATGACGGCCCACCTGTATGGAAGCGCTACGCTTTCTTCTTTCGCCGTCCGGACGGCTCTCGCCGCAGGCTTTTCTGTTCGGCGCTTTCGCAGTGTATGCCGCCGGCGCGGCATCGCAGCTGCTGACGATGCCGGCAGTCATGTCACGCGGTGGACCGTGGCTGTTTGCGGCGGCCCAGGCGCTGCTGATTTGGATCTGGTATGTTTTGCATGCGAAGCGGCTCCGCGACGCCGACCGCTCCGTTGCACCTGCCGTCGCCGCGAGCATCCTCTACGGGCTGGCGATCATCCTTCTGTTGATCCTCGCGGTTGCATTCTACTCCCCGCTTGCCGGACAAGGGACGGATGCAAACACCGCGAGTGCGCTCGGTTTGATCCTGCTCGTTGCCGTCGTCGCGGTTTTGCTCGGCTCACCGCATTACGATTTGGCTTCGCTCGTGGCGGCTATCCTGCTTCTGCTCGCTTTCCTGCCGTTGATCCTCGCGGTCGGCGTCACTTTATTTGCGGCGACCAGACCAAGCGCGGAAGGCCGTGCGGCGTGACCCTGTACTTCGCCTATGGGTCGAATATGCACCGCGACGTGATGGCGACACATGCGCCGAATGCGGTGCCGCTTGGCGTGGGGGCTTTGGCGAATTACGTGTTCGTCATTACCGCAGACGGCTATGCATCTATCGAGCCGAAGCAAGCGCGCACTGTCTGCGGCGTGCTGTGGCGGATCGAACCCCGCGATCGCGTGCGGCTCGATGCATGGGAGGACGTTGCCGGGGGTCTCTACCGCGCAAAGATGTTGCCGGTTCGACACGCCGGCCGCCGCTACAGCGCGCTCGCCTATATTGCGCGGCAACAGCCGATCGGGCGGCCGAAGGCTGGCTATATGGAGCTTTTGATCGCGGCGGCGCTGGAGTGGCAACTACCGCCAGCATACATTGCACACTTACGGCGCTTTTTTCCGAAGTGCCCAGGCGGGGTGACCTGGCGCAGTCTTAAGGAATACGGATGGACGTGATCTTTAAGGTCATCGTCCGCGGCCGGGTGCACGGCGTCGGCTTTCGTGCCTGGGCGGAACTGACCGCGCTCGAGCTCGGTGTCGAGG
>JBAUGC010000979.1:0-1743 GCA_049679485.1 Xanthobacteraceae bacterium | reverse complement strand
GGATTACGCCCCATACGGGCTGCCCGCTTCCTAACCTGCAAGATACCGAGGCCCGCGATGCGGATTCCTTCCCCCTTCTTGAGGTGCTTGGTGATCATGCTACCCCTCCCGGCACAACAAACCGACGACCCCCTGATTGGTTCCAGAATGTTTTGTGCCACGTGCTGGCGACGGGATTATCTGTTTCTTACCTGCACGGGGCTTTTCTTTTCCGGGGTGTCTTTGTTGGGCGGAATTTCGGGCACACCCCGGTCCGGCTCTATTTGCGGCACAGGTGCCGGAATATCTGGTTCTTGTCGCTTCGGTTCGTCGTCCATGGCTGCCCTTGCTGATTGGATCGCAAAGGAAACCGCTCGGCGGAACAAACGTTCCTCGGAGTCGAGGTATTCGGAAGCATCTGCGCCTAGCCGTCGTTGTCTCGATTCAACTGTCCACTTCGGGTGGTGCTAACCCGATAAAGAACATTTCAGGTGGTCCATACCGGACGTCAATGTGGCGCGATCCGCAGCGCGGGCATTTCAGGCGGTTGTAGAGTAGCGCCAGTGGGAAATCGCGGCCCCGCGTGCAGACCAAAGTCTCGACGTCCAGTTCTTGACGGTCCCTACATTCGCGACTCGACTTTCGACGCTCCTCGTCTTCGCGGCCTCGCGTACAGCGAACCTTGATACGCCAGCCTTGGGAAAGTGCTTCGCCGAGAGTCGCCGCAGTCATGTTCGCCGCCTATATCTTGCTTCGCCCGATGACAAAGTAGAATCGGGCAGTCCGTGGTGCTTTACAATTATTCGGGAGTTTTGCTTGACGGACACAAACGTGGAAGAAAATACGACGCGGGCCACGGCGCGGTTGCCGGGCCTAGAAATTGACATGGATCACCACCAGCCACCCAGCGGTGAGTTCGAGCAGATTTCGATCAATCTTCGGGCAATACCGTCATTCGACGAGTTCGGCCAGTTCCTGGGGCCGCCGCTCGCCGAGGTTCTGATTGGCATAATCGGCGAGGAGGCTACTTTCAGGTCCTTGGCGGCACAGGCGGTCAGCCCAATTCCCGCAGATGACATCGAGTCTTGGGAGCAAAAACTTGAATCTCAAGTGGCTACTGATCCACAGGTTCCGGAGACGGACCGGCTTGCGATCATTCGGGCTCGGCGCGGTCAGGGTCTCTTCCGGGAACGAGTTAGCCAACTTGAAACACGGTGCCGGGTGACCGGCGTGGAAAATCCGGTTTACTTGGTATCGAGTCACTGTAAACCGTGGCGAGATTCGAACAATGAGGAAAGGCTGGACGGAGAAAACGGGCTACTCCTGACGCCATCCATAGATCACCTTTTCGATAGAGGCTTTATCAGCTTTGAGAACGACGGAAGGCTTCTTGTTTCACCCGTGGCCCACGTGCCGTCTTTGCAAAAAATGGGGATTGAGCCGAGTGGTTCACTAAATGTGGGAGGATTTACGAGCGGCCAAAGGACGTTCTTGGAATTTCACAGAAGCGGCGTCTTTCTTGAAGCGGTCCGCAGGTAGGAAGCTTATAGCTGCGTCCTGATTGCAGCCGGAAGTGAATGCAGCGATACCATATGGGTCGCCGATCACCCCCACCCGATATTTGCAGATTCCTCTAGTCTTACTGCGTCATGAATTTCTGCGCCGTGACGATTTTGCGATCACGGAGTTGCAGCACGGACATCGTGGCAGGCTTCTGATGAGCGCGCCGATCAAGCGTCGACGCATGGTTGCGATCGAGTTTGG
>JBAUGC010000978.1:0-2587 GCA_049679485.1 Xanthobacteraceae bacterium | reverse complement strand
TGCACGTCGGCGAAATTGCCGGCATGAAACGCGTGGCGATAGTTCATCAGCTCCCGCGGAGCGGCGGCATCAGCACCTGATCCCTGCGACAGCTGCGCCGTGCGATCTCGGCGCAATCACGAAATTCCAATTCCTTGGACAGGCAGATTCTGACCTCGGTCAACCGCTTCTTCTCGCAACCGATAGCTATGCCGTTCGGCGAGAGTCCGGGATTCGCCGTCTTGAAAGCTTCCTCGACCGCAGCCGGCGTAACGCTCAGCGGCTCCTGCAGATTGATATATTCGGGCGGGATTTTCACCACCGCACGCGCCTTGCGTATCGTCTCAAAGTAGGCCCGTGGCTCAAGCCCGGAACAGGTCCCGTGCTTGTCCCACTCGTTGAAAATGAGATGCGGCGCCGGCATCAGATCAAGCATCGAAGACACGATGCCACGATCGAGCCGCGGCGCCGGCACCTGACAATATTCCGGGAATCCGCGGTCGTATTGCGGCCACAGGCCGTGGACCACAAATGCGTAGGGCCGCGCACCACACTGCGACATCGGCGCACGCCCTCGTTGCCGGTCGGCGGCTGCCGCGCAGAATGAGGGCGACCAAGACAGCGAGAGAACGTAGAAATCGAACTGCCCCGCCTCGTTCTGCCGCGCATCCTGAGCCGATGCTTGTTGGAGCGCGGCGGCGACAATAGCGAACGCAATCAAGGTGGCGCGAGCAACGAACGTGACCATGATACCCCCCCCGCACGACTGCCGTTAACACGCCGCCACCATACGCGGACTACGCGAACAAATCAAGAACAACCTAAGTCAAGAACAACCTGAGTGCTGTGGGACCGATGAAACCAAGGCGCGCGAAGGGCACAGCGGCGATCGGCCAAGCCTTGGTGGCAGCGTCAAAATTGGACGGCTCCGGCGAGCAAAAAGCGAAGGCCAACGACAAGGCCTACAACGTCGTCCTGAAGAATTTGCCGGGCAAGCTATACGATCCCTGGCACGGCGTGGTTGACGCAGGGCAAAGCGAACGGGACCGTCAGGGCCGCGCGGCGCGGCAGGCCGGTCCGTACGCCCAATTCCGATCAAGCCCGACGACACAGAAGTTGACGCCGAAATCCATGCCGATCATGCCGGTGTCCTCGCCGATTGAATAATAGATCGGGTGCCTCACGCCATCGTTCATCAACGCCGTGCCGCTGCAGAAACGCCGCGGAATGGATTGCGCCGCCCAAGCCAACACCGCGGTTTCGCGGATATGCTCGATACCGACGATCTTAAGCTCCGAGTTCCAGAACCTTGTCTCTTTGGTGAGGAAATTGCCGATAATACGATCGAGCGCCGGGCGAAAATCGCACGCCGGCATGTCGCGAAAATATTCCGGGCCCGGCAGCCAAAAATTCTTTTCGAACCAATTCGCTGCCCGTGGCTGCGACAGCGAAATGACGCTGAATACCAGCCCCAGCGCTAATGACGCGATCCGAACTGACATAAGCCCTCCAGCGCTTGCCACCTGCGCAGAACCGGCCAACCGTGCCGCGCCCGCGTTTGCCGGTCAAGAGTGACGGAACGCGAAAACGGGTGAAGGCAGGCCAGCGCGGACATCGCATCGCGACAGGAGCGCCCAGGCGAAATTCAGCGGAATGACAAGATTTGAATCTCGATTTCTTTTGATCACAGATTTCCACAATCACGCCGTGCGCGGAATCCACCACCGTTATGCTAACGTTCGCACGCTGTTGCCTCCGATTCGTCGGGCGCGTGCGTGAGGCGACCAATCGGAATTTGTGAATTTGAGTGGCCTTGGTGTCGGTCCCGTCCCGCCAAGTGGGTCGGTGGACGGACAGCGAGGAGGGAGCATGATTCGCTTGCGGGCATGAGTTTCGCCGGCATTCGCAAGACGGGAGCCTCGGGCTCGGATCGAGAGGGCGGCAGACCCTCCGGGGTAGGTGGACATGGGCGAAGTGCACCAGCTCGCAACGTCCGAAGCGGCGTTCGGCTTGCTGGCCGCAGGGCGGCTGCTGACCAAGATTTTCCCGCCCTGGGTACAGGACCTGGCGTTGCTGGTGGAGAACGTGGAGGCCATTCGGCCTCCCGGGGCTTTGCCCGATTGGCAACCGGGCGCCGTAATTCGGCTGCCGTACTCTAAAAAGATTTGCGCGGACGGCGAGGCCGTCTGCAGCCAAGCCCTGATGGCGCTCGCGGACAGCGCCATGGTGATCGCCTGTTCGGCTGCCTGGAACGGCTACCGTCCGATGAGCACGATCGATCAAACCACGCATTTCCTGCGGCCAGTCACTTTCGACGTGGTCGCCGACGCGCGCGTGGTTCGTATCGGCAGCAGTACCAGCTTCGGCCGCGTCATGCTGCTGAGCGCCTCCGACAAGCGGCCAATCGGCATGGTCGCCAGCGCCTATTCGATGCTGTGAGCTGGTTGCGGCCCGCTTTCCAATATTGCCGCAGGCCTCTAATCTTACTGCGTCATGAATTTCTGCGCCGTGACGATTTTGCGATCACGGAGTTGCAGCACGGACATCGTGGCAGGCTTCTGATGAGCGCGCCGATCAAGCGTCGACGCATGGTTGCGATCGAGTTTGG
>JBAUGC010000977.1:0-3659 GCA_049679485.1 Xanthobacteraceae bacterium | reverse complement strand
GTAGTCGGTTGCCTCGCGCACTTCCGCAAGCGCGTCATCGAGCGTCTTGCCGCCTTCGTTTTGCAGGAGCGCGAGCAGCGCGCCGCGATCGTTCTCAATGAGATCGGCGGCGCGTTCGAGCACGAAGGCACGCTCGATATAAGGCGTCGCCTCCCAGGCAGAAAAACCCGCCGTCGCGGCCGCCATCGCGGCGCGAACGATCGCGTCATCGCCCTCGCGCACGATGCCGATCGCGCGCCCGCCGATCGGCGAGATCACCACTCGTTCGCTGCCGTTGAGGGCGACGCCGTCGATGATCGGTGCGGCTTCGGCGGCTTCGCCGCTGCCACCGCGAACTTCGGCCACGAGCGCGTCGAGGCTTGCTCGCTCGCCGAACTCGACCCCGATCGAGTTGCGCCGGTCCGGCTGGTAGAGGTCGCGCGGCAGTGGAATTTTTCGATTGCGCGCATCGCGCGGGCTTGAAAGGCGGCTTTGCGGACGGCGCAAAATCTCCTCGATCGGCACACTTTTATCGGCGGCGGCGGAAACAAACGAGGAGTTGGCGCCATTCTCCAGCAGCCGCCGCACTAGATAGGCGAGCAAATCGCGATGACCGCCGACCGGGGCGTAAACGCGGCACACCGCTTCCGGCAGCTCGGCCAGCAGCTCCGCATAGAGCGCTTCACCCATGCCGTGCAGGCGCTGGAACTCGTAGCCCTCAACGCCGCCGGCGCCCTCGATGACGCTGGCGACGGTGAGCGCATTGTGGGTGGCGAATTGCGGGTAAAGGCGATCGCGGGCCGTGATCAGCTTCTTGACGCAGGCCATGTAGCACAGGTCGGTCATGGCCTTGCGCGTGAACACCGGATAGTCGGGAAGCCCACGCTCCTGAGCGCGTTTGATCTCGGTATCCCAATAGGCTCCTTTCACCAGGCGGACGGTTATTCGGGCGCTTACCGCGCTAGCCACCTCCTCAATCCAGCCGATGACCGAAAGCGCGCGCTTTTGATACGCCTGCACCGCAAGCCCAAATCCGTCCCAGCCGCGCAGCGATGGATCGGCGACAATAGCGCCGATGATTTCGAGCGACAATTCCAGCCGGTCGGCTTCCTCAGCATCCACGGTGAATTGCAGCTCGCGCGCCTTGGCCATGCGCGCGAGTTCGAGAAGACGCGGCGTAAGCTCTCTGATCACCCGCTCGCGCGAGATCGCTTCAAAGCGCGGATGCAGCGCAGAGAGTTTTACTGAAATGCCGGGTCGCGCTGGCAGGGCCGCATTGCCGGCGCTCGCGCCAATGGCTTCAATTGCTCCGGCGTAGGCGGCGAAATATTTCTCCGCATCCCCTTCAGTGCGTGCACCTTCGCCGAGCATGTCGAAGGAGTAGCGAAAGGCGCCATGTGAGCGAGCGCGGCTGAGCGCTTCCTCGATGGTCTGCCCGAGCACGAAGTGCGAGCCGATCAAGCGCATCGCCTGGCGGATTGCCGTGCGCAAGGTCGGCAGTCCGACGCGCCGGACGATGGCGTCGAGGATCGTCTCCGGCGTCTCACCCGAATGGATGATGCGCGCGGCAACGCCGAGCGTCCACGCCGACGCCGAGACCAGAAGCGCGGTGGATTTGAGTTCGCCGTCGAGCCAGCGCCCGGCGGCGAGCTTGTCCTCGATCAGACGGTCGGCGGTCGCCGCGTCGGGCACCCGCAGCAACGTCTCCGCCAGCACCATGAGCGCGAGGCCCTCTTTGGTCGAAAGCGAGTACGCGTGCAAAAAGTCTTCAATGCCGCCGAGCCCGCCGGCCTTAGCGCGGATCGCCTCAACGAGTGAGCGGGCCCGCGTGTCAACGCGGCGCTCCGCGACGGCGTCGCGGTTCGAGTCGGCAAGAAAGCGCGACGCCAACTCATCGTCTGGCAGCGCAAACGGCGCCCGGAATATCGGCGGGCTGAAGGCGACTTTGTTCATGGTCGGCCCAGCATTGACGGCGCATGGTTTGGGCGCCGCCGAAATGCAGTTAGGCAGCCAAACAGGGAACCGGGCACCATCTTTCCCGCCGCCGGCGGCGGAGTGCAAGGCCAGCGAGACCGCAGCGCGCTAGGCGACGTCTGTTTTGCTATTTGATCGGAGCGCGCTTAGGCTTGTCCTGTCATGAAGCGCGAGACCTTTCCCGTCGCCGACATCTACGTGCCGATCAAGCGTCGGGCCACGCTGGAACAAAAGCGCGTGGATGAAATCGCGGCCAGCATGCTCAATGACGGGCAGCAGACGCCGATCCTGGTGCGGCCCGACGGCGCGCGGTTTGTGCTGGTCGAGGGCCTGCATCGGCTGGAGGCGGCCAAGGCGCTCGGCGAGAAGACAATCGTCGGGTTCCGGGTCGACGCGCGCAAGCACTGAACCGGCGGCCGTTTCCCCTCTTTTGTGGGTCGTCCGAGCGAGGGCAACGCGGCCGCGGATAGCTGGCGGCCGACGCCCGGAACACATACATACAGACTTCCCCCCCACAAAGGAGCGCCGAATGGCCTCGCGCCAAATCAAAATGCCCGTGAAAGACAGTTCCGAAAATGACGTCGATGTAATGCCGTCGCAACGCAAGCGGCCGGAATCCGGCCGGTATTTGCTGCAGGTCGACCGGCAAACCAAGGGCTCCTATCAGACCCAGGAGGCGGCTCAATCGGCGGCGGTACTGATCAAGAAGGGTTATCCGATCGTTCAGGTCTCCGTGTATGACAGCGTGGAGTACAGCGATACGCTGGTGGAGGCACCGGCCGCGTCATCGTGACGGAGGCCGCATCAGGCAATGGAGCGCGGGCGCCGGTTCTGAGATAGGATCGGCGCACCATGGAAGACCAGGCACTAGCGTCGACGGTTCTGGGCGGCGCCATCGTCAAGTGGCTGGCCGGGGAGGCGCTGCACGATTCCGAACCTGCGGTGCTCTATAGCGAATTGTGCCAGCGCCTGCGCGGCGTCGGGATGCCGATCTTGCGCGGGCAGGTATCCTTCCGGGTGCTTCATCCGCTCTACGATGCCAGTTCACTCAACTGGAACGCCGAAAGAGGAGTCGTCGCCGAACTCTTTCGTCCCGAGGACAGCGGCAGTGAGCAGTTTCTCGGCAGTCCGATGGGTCATGCGCTGACTCATCGCTTGCCGCTGCTGCGGCGACGCCTGACCGGAGAGACGGCGCTTCTCGACTTCGCGGTCCTTGACGACTTCGTGGAATTGGGCGGCACCGACTATGTCGTGTTCCTGATCGGCTTCGGCCAAAGCGGGCAGAACGGCATCATCTGCTCGTGGCTCGCCGATCGTGCCTCCGGTTTCACCGACGAGGAGATCGCGCAGCTCCAGCGCATCACCCGCGAACTTGCCATTGCCCTGAAGGCGAGGTTCGAGCGCAATATTGCGCACAACGTCGCCCACGCCTACCTCGGCAAGCACGCTGGGGAGGCCGTGCTCAATGGCTCGATTCGCCGCGGCGATGGCGAAAAGATCACCGCCGCATTGTGGTTTAGCGATCTGCGCCACTCGACCGAATTTGCCGACCGGCTTCCGGCCGAAGCTTTTCTTCACCTCCTCGACAATTATTTTGAGATGACGGCGGCCGCAGTGCTCGATTGCGGCGGCGAGGTCGTCAACCTGGTCGGCGACGCGGTGCTTGGCTTGTTCCGCGCCGATGGCGCGCCACAAGACGCTTGCGG
>JBAUGC010000976.1:0-15244 GCA_049679485.1 Xanthobacteraceae bacterium | reverse complement strand
GATCACCGGCGAAGCGACACGCGTGATGTCGTTGCGCGACGGCTCGAAAAAAATGTCGAAATCCGATCCCTCGGATTATTCGCGCATCAATCTCACCGATGATGCCGACGCCATCGCGCAGAAAATCCGCAAGGCCAAAACCGATCCGGAGCCGCTGCCGAGCGAGGAAGCCGGCCTGAAATCGCGGCCCGAGGCCGACAATCTGGTCGGCATCTATGCCGCGCTCGAAGGCACCACGCGCGCCGGCGTGCTGGCGCAGTTCGGCAATGCGCAATTCTCGACCTTCAAGTCGGCGCTGGTCGACCTTTCGGTCGCCAAACTCGGCCCGATCGGCGCGGAGATGAAGCGGCTGATGCGCGATCCGGTCACTATCGACTCCATCCTCGCGGAGGGTTCCGCCCGGGCGCGAAAGCTCGCCGGCGAAACCATGAAGGCGGTCAAGGACATCGTCGGCCTCGTGCGTTCGTAGCCCCGCCTCATCGCCGACCGGCTTGTCGGACCATGCGCGGCCATGGCAGCATTCCGCCGCCGGATCAATCTCCATGCCTCGCAGGCGTCGCAGCTACGAAGTCGGTCATAAGCCGAAGCTCCTCGTCGTGATCGATGAGACCGAGGAGTGCGATCGCGCCGTTTATTTCGCAAGCCGCCGCGCCGCGCGCATCGGCGGCAATGTCGTCATGCTGCGCGTCAACGAAACCCACGATCAGGGCCAGCAATGGCTCGGCGTCGCCGACATCATGCGCGCGGAGGCCCTTGAAGAGGCCGACACCGAGCTCAACAAATACTCCAGCCGCGCCAAGGCCATCGCTGGCATTAGCCCCGAACGGGTGATCCGCGAGGGCGACAAGGCCGAGGAAGTCCTCAAGCTGATTGACGAGGACGAAGACATCTTCATTCTCGTTCTAGCGGCGGGCACGAGTTCGGAAGGACCAGGCCCGCTCGTAACCACCATAGGCCGGGAGGCAGGCGATTTCCCGATCCCGGTGGCGATCGTGCCGGGGCACCTGACCGACGAAGAGATCGACGCCTTAAGCGGTTAGCTATTACTGGCCAAACCGGCTAAACCCTGCGGGGCACTTGAACTTCCAACGGAATTCGCCACGTATTACACTGGATTCGAGAGGTCACTGCGCAGGCAATCAGGCGGCGCGAAGTGACGGAGGACGCCATGTTCATTCAGACCGAAGCGACGCCGAACCCGGCGACCCTGAAGTTCCTGCCCGGCCGCATAGTGCTGGAGGGCGGACCGCTCGATTTGCGCGACCGGGAGGAAGCGGCCAAATCGCCGCTCGCCGAGCGGCTGTTCGACATCGGCGGGGTGAGCGGCGTGTTCTTCGGCTCCGACTTTATTGCCGTCACCAAAGACACCGGCGAATGGCAGCAGCTCAAGCCGATGATCCTGGGCGCGATCATGGAGCACTTCATGTCCGGCGCGCCGTTGCTCACGGACGCCAACGCCGAGCAAGACGCCGACGACGAGTTTTTCGACCCGGCCGACACCGAGACGGTTTCCACCATCAAGGAACTGATCGAGACGCGGGTGCGGCCGGCAGTCGCCAATGACGGCGGCGACATTACGTTCCGCGGCTTCAAGGACGGCATCGTCTATCTCCATATGAAGGGCGCCTGCTCGGGCTGCCCGTCCTCGACGGCGACGCTGCGCCACGGCATCGAAAATCTGCTTCGTCATTTCGTGCCTGATGTCACCGAAGTCCGGCCGATGTGACTGGCAATTGCTGACTTTGCGAGTTCCGCGGGCCTCCCGCCCGTGACCATCCATGCGTGTATTGGCGATTGACACGGCGCTGGCGGCTTGCGCTGCGGCGGTGCTCGACACCGAGCACGGCGGCATTGTCGCGAGCGAGAGCCTGCCGATGACGCGCGGTCATGCCGAAGCGCTGCTGCCGCTGGTGAGGCGGGTGATGGACGAAGCTGGCATGGGGTTCACGGCCATTGATCGTATCGCCGTGACCACCGGCCCCGGCAGCTTTACCGGCTTGCGCGTCGGTCTTGCCGCCGCGCGCGGCATTGCGCTGGCAGCCGACAAGCCGGCCGTTGGCCTGTCGACGCTGTCAGTTTTTGCCGCTCCTTACCTGGCGACTGACGACAGCTTTCCAGTGATCGCCGCCATCGACGCTCGGCATGCCAACGTATACCTGCAGGTCTTCAGCCCGGGCGGCCGCCAGTTCAGCGCGCCGCGGCTGGCGAGTTTGCGCGATGCCGCGGCAGCAGCAGCCGAAGCGTCCGCTTACATTGTCGGTTCGGCGGCACAAGCCGTCGCCGATGCTTTGACCGACGGCGACGCCGTACCCGTCATCGTTGATGCGCGCGCAGCACCGGACATTACCTGGCTCGCGCGGATGGGCGCCGTCGTGCCCGAAGGGCAGTCGCCGCCGGCGCCGCAATATTTGCGCGCGGCTGACGCGCAGCCGCAATATGCGGCTCAACTCCCGCGCCGATGATGAACTTCGTCGCCCGCCTACTGACGCGATCCGAGCCGGCGATCTCGGAGGTGACAAAGAACGATGTCGCCGCCATCGCCGCCGTGCACGCAGCTTCGTTCCGCCGCGGCTGGAGCGAAGACGAATTTCGCCGGATGCTGGCCGACCCGAATGTGCTTGCTCATCGCTCCATGATCGGCCGGACGCTGATCGGCTTCATTGTGTCCCGCCTGATCGGCGACGAAGCGGAGATCTTGTCAGTCGCCATCGGCCAGGCCTGGCGTGGGCGCGGCTTCTCCCGGCCGCTGCTGGACCTGCATCTGCGCCGGCTCGCCGGGCTCGGAGCCCACGCCGTGTTTCTCGAAGTGGACAAGAATAATGCGCCGGCCTGCCGGCTCTACCGGCAGGCCGGATTTTATGAGGTAGGCCAGCGCCAAGGCTATTATGACAGCGGCGCCGCGGCTTTAGTGCTGCGCCGCGACCTCGGCTGACGCGCCGCGGTAAACACGCTATAATTCAATCTGAAGCGGAAAGGCTTCGAAAACGACCGGAATGAAAGGTACTCGCAAGCTCTTCGTTAAATCCTTCGGCTGCCAAATGAACGTCTACGATTCACAGCGTATGACGGACACTTTGGCGCCGGAAGGCTATGTCGAGACCGCGACGGCGGAAGACGCCGATCTCATCATCCTCAACACCTGCCACATCCGCGAGAAAGCGGCCGAAAAGGTCTATTCCGAACTCGGCCGCATGCGTCGGCTGAAACAAGACGCGGCCGCCAACGACCGGCGTGTCCTGATCGCGGTGGCCGGCTGCGTCGCGCAGGCCGAGGGTGAAGAAATCGTCCGCCGCGCGCCCACAGTCGACGTCGTGGTCGGTTCGCAGAACTACCATCACCTGCCCGGCCTGATCGCGCGCGCCGAGCGCGAGGGTCACGCCGTCGACACCGAGTTTCCGGTCGACGACAAGTTCGATCATCTGGCGGCGCCCAGCCGCACCGCCATGCGCGGGCGCGGCGTCACCGCCTTCGTCACAGTGCAGGAAGGCTGCGACAAGTTCTGCACCTTCTGCGTCGTGCCATTTACGCGCGGCGCCGAAACGTCTCGCGCCGTGGACAAGATCGGTGCCGAGGTCGAGCGGCTTGTCGACGCCGGCGTGCGCGAAGTCACCCTCATCGGCCAGAACGTCAACGCCTATCACGGCGCGGGACCGGACGGCCGGCCCTGGTCGCTGGCGCGGCTTCTGGAACATCTCGCCCGCGTCCGCGGCATCGAGCGGCTCCGCTATACCACCAGCCATCCGCTCGACATGGCGGACGACCTGATCGCGGCGCACCGCGATTTGCCGGCGCTGATGCCCCAATTGCACCTGCCGGTGCAATCCGGGTCCGACTGCATTCTTGCGGCCATGAACCGCCGTCACACGCGCGCAGACTATCTCGACGTAATCTGCCGGCTGCTCGAATCGCGGCCGGATATGGCGCTTACCTCTGATTTCATTGTCGGCTTTCCGGGCGAGACGGAAGACGATTTCGCGGCAACGCTCGGCCTGGTCGACGAGATCGGCTATTCCGGCGCATTTTCGTTCAAGTATTCGCCACGTCCTGGAACGCGCGGCGCCGAGATGAGTGATCAAGTGGACGAAGCCGTGAAATCGGATCGACTGCACCGGTTGCAGCACGCGATCGATCACCAGCAAGCGGCGTTCAACCGCAGCTGCGTCGGCCGCACCTTCGACGTGCTGTTCGAACGGCTGGGCCGTCATCCCAGCCAGATCGTCGGCCGCTCGCCCTATCTGCAACCGGTACAGGTCGAAGCGCCGAGCTCGCTGATCGGCCAGATCGCGTCTGTCACCATCACCGAAATCTCCAGTAACAGCCTATTTGGCGCGCTGGCGCGAGAGCCGGCGCTCGCCGCCGCAGGAGCCTGAATGCGAACCAAAACCGATGAAACGCTCATCATCGCACCGGACAATACCGCGCAGGTCGCACTCACCTTCGACGACAATCGCCTCGCTTCGTCGCTGTTTGGACAATATGGACAGAACCTCGCGCTGATCGAGCGTCGGCTTGGCGTGGTCGCAACGTCGCGCGGCAATCAGGTGACGCTGGAAGGCCCGCGCGAAGCCAGCGAGCAGGCGCGGCGCGTGCTGGAAACGCTCTATGAACGCCTCACGCGCGGCGATGAAGTGGCTCAAGGCGATGTCGATGGCGCGGTGCGGCTTGCGCTGTCGCAAGGTTCGCTGTTCGACTTCGATCCCGCCGACGCGCGGGAGAATTTCGAAGAGATCAATCTGCGCAAACGGCGGGTGCGCGCCCGCACGCCGGCGCAAGATGCTTATCTGCGCGCGCTCAAGCGCCACGCACTGGTTTTCTCCACCGGCCCGGCCGGTACCGGCAAGACCTGGCTTGCGGTGGCCCATGCTATTCAGTTGTTCGAACGCAAGGAGGTCGACCGCATCGTCCTCTCACGCCCGGCGGTCGAAGCCGGCGAGCGGCTCGGCTTTTTGCCGGGCGACATGCGCGAGAAGGTCGATCCCTATCTGCGGCCGATCTACGACGCGCTCTACGACCTGATGGACGCGCGTATCGTCGAGCGCGCGCTGCAAAGCACTGAAATTGAAATTGCACCGCTTGCCTTCATGCGCGGCCGCACGCTGTCGAACGCGGCGATCATTCTCGACGAGGCGCAGAACACGACCGCGATGCAGATGAAGATGCTGCTCACGCGACTTGGCGAGAACAGCCGTATGGTCGTGACCGGCGATCCAAGCCAGGTCGACCTGCCGCCGGGACAGACCTCCGGCCTCGCCGAGGCCGTGCGGCTTCTGGAAGGCGTCGAAGGCATCGGCCACGTCACTTTCTCGGCCGCCGACGTCATCCGCCACGAACTCGTCGCGCGCATTGTCGAAGCCTACGACCGGGCCGCGGCGGCCAAGCGCGAGCGATCCTGAAAGCGCGAGCGATCGCAGATGGCGCGAACCGCGCGGAAAATTCGGGCAACCGCAAAAATCGATGTGCTCGTTGAGTCAAAACTGTGGAAGAACGCCAAAGACGCCGAACTGGTTGTTCGCCGGGCAATCGCGGAAGCCGCCGCAACGCTGTCAACACCGGGAGCGGAGCTTGCTATCGTGCTGACCGATGATTCGGCGATCCGCCTGCTCAACCGCACCTGGCGCGGCATGGACGCGGCCACGAACGTCCTGTCGTTCCCAGCCGGCCGGACCGGCGGCGATCCGCTGCTTATCGGCGATATCGTGCTGGCCTATGAAACCATTGCCGCGGAAGCCCAGGCCGAAGGCAAGCCCTTCGCCCATCATCTCGCCCATCTTGCCGTGCATGGCTTCCTCCATCTGTTGGGCTACGACCATGAGCGGAAGAAGGATGCCGAGGCCATGGAGCGCCTCGAGCGCGATATTTTGCAGCGGCTGGCTATCCCCGACCCGTACCAGGCGTCCGGCCGGGCTTGATGTCTGACGCCACACTAGGCGTCTGACGCTTTGAATATAGCAACATGAGCCAATCCCCCACCCGCAACGAAACCGGCGACACCGAACACCGCGGTTTGCCTATGGTCGTGCCGGAGCATGGCGAACCGCATGAGGGCTGGTTCGCCCGCGTGACCCGCATCCTGTTTGGCTGGAAGGCGGCGGCGACGCGCGCCGACCTTGAACTCGTGCTGACCGCCGAGCAGCCGGAATCAGGCTTCTCGCCCGCCGAAGCGGCGATGCTCAAGAACATCCTCGGGCTGCGCGAATGCCGGATCGAGAGCATCATGGTGCCGCGCGCCGACATTGTCGCCGTGCAGCAGGGCATCACCATCGGCGAAATGGTGATGGTGTTCGCCGGCGCCGGCCATTCGCGGCTGGTGGTCTATAACGACACGCTCGATGATCCGACCGGTCTGGTCCACATCCGCGATCTGCTGGCCTTCATGGCGAAGCGCGCCATGATAGATCCCGGCGCGGCGACGACCGAGAAAGACCTGCCGGGCGCCGATCTCGATCTGGGCAAGATTGATCTCTCCATGCCCTTGGCCGCGGCCAGGATCGTCCGCGAAATGCTGTACGCGCCGCCGTCGATGCCGGCGCTCGATCTATTGGCCAAGATGCAGGCGACGCGGATCCATCTGGCACTCATCATCGACGAATACGGCGGCAGCGACGGTTTGGTCTCGATCGAAGATTTGGTCGAACTGATCGTCGGCGACATCGCCGACGAACACGACGAGGCCGAACTGCCGGCGGTGACGCGCCAGAACGACGGCTCATTCCTCGCGATCGGCCGCGCCAGCCTGGACGACGTGCGTGCCGTGATTGGCGACGAGTTCGACGTCGGCGAAGCGGCGCAAGAGGTCGATACGCTCGGCGGATATTTGGTCATGCAGGCAGGTCACGTCCCGGTCCGCGGCGAACTGGTGCCAGGACCTGATTCATTCGAAGCGGAAGTGCTCGATGCCGACCCGCGCAAGGTCAAGAGAGTGAAGATCTATCGCAGCAAAGACCGGCGCCCAGCGGCGGCGCCGGTCTTGCTGAAGCCGGCGGTTTCACGACCGGCGGCTACGCGTGACGAGTCGACGCGGCAAAATCCAAACTCATCGCCCGCGCCGTGAACCCGGAGCGTGCGATCCACGCAATCGTACTGTCCTGGGGATGGCGGCGCTGGCTGATCGCTTTCATCGCGGGTGCGCTGTCGGCGCTGGCGATGGCGCCTTTCAATTTTTGGCCGGTTCTGTTCCTGACCTTCCCGACGCTGGTCTGGCTGATTGACGGCACCGGTGCTGGCCGCTGGTCGGGAATAACGGCCGCGGCGGCGACCGGCTGGTGGTTCGGCTTTGGCTATTTTCTCGCCTGCTTTTATTGGATCGGTTACGCCTTTCTGGTCGACGCCCCGACCTTCGGCTGGCTATTGCCGATCGCGGTGATCGGCCTGCCCGCGGGGCTCGCGATTTTCACCGCGGTCGGAGTCGCGCTGGCCCGCGTGTTGTGGACGCGTGGGGCCATGCGCATTCTCTCCTTGGGCGTGGCGCTTACTGCAACTGAGTGGTTGCGCGGCCACGTACTCACCGGCTTTCCCTGGAATGCTTTCGGTTACGCGCTCACGGCGCCGCTGGTGCTGGCGCAAGCCGCCGCGCTGATCGGCATCTGGGGGCTCACGTTCATTGCTATCGTGGTCTGCGCGAGCCCCGCGGCTTTGATCGACGACCGCGCCGAAACCCGCTGGCCCTGGCTGCCGCTTGCACTCGGTCTGGCGATCCTCGCCGCGATGGCGAGCTTCGGTGCGGTACGATTGGCACGCACGCCGACGCGGTTTGTTGATGGCGTTGAACTTCGCAGCATGCAGCCGAACCTCCAGCAGGACGTGAAGTTCAACTACGCCGCCAGGCAGAAAATCATGGATCTTTATGTCGCCCTGTCCAGCCGGGCATTTCGCCCGGAATCGTCCGGCGCGCACGGTGCAACGATTCTAATCTGGCCGGAATCGGCTTTTCCATTTTTCCTCGCGCGCGAACCCGATGCGCTTGCCCAAATCACGCAGCTGCTGGGCAGAGACACTGTACTGATCACGGGGGCCGTGCGGCTCGGCGAACCGGTTAATCCTGCTAACCCGACGGTCTACAATTCGATTTACGTGATCGACCACGACGGCTCGATTGTTTCGAGCTACGACAAGATTCATCTGGTGCCGTTCGGCGAATATCTGCCGTTTCAGCACCTCCTCGAAAGCCTCGGGCTGCAGCAGCTCACCAAGGTGACCGGCGGCTTCTTCGCCGGCGACCGGCGGCGGCCGATTTCTGTTCCGGGGGCGCCGCCGGCGCTGCCTTTGATTTGCTACGAAGCTATCTTCCCGGACGAACTGATGCCCAAAGGCCGGCGACCCGGCTGGATGGTCAACGTCACCAATGACGGCTGGTTTGGTATTTCAACCGGACCTTTTCAGCATCTGCAGCAAGCACGCGTTCGAGCCATCGAGCAGGGACTCCCGCTGGTTCGCGCCGCCAATACCGGAATTTCCGCAGTCGTCGATCCGCTCGGACGAACGATCGATTCACTGCCGTTGGGCAGCGAGGGGATGCTCAATTCGAGATTGCCGCGATCGATCGGGCCTCCGGTCTACACCCGCGTCGGCGATGTCCCTGCGGCCATGATCGTGGCGATCGCGCTGCTGGCGATCATCCGGCGCCGCCTGCAGCCGAATACCTCCAAATCCGCGAGTTTCGCCGGCTGACGTTCCAAGAAATAGGCGCTTATCCACGTATTGAGAGGACGTAAGCGCGAACTATGAGGCTCATAAGCTGCATCTATAGCAACTAATCCGCGTAGATAACCCTATTTTACTCGTCCGATTACAGTTAATTCTGTTCCCCGCTGCAAACAGGTCCCGCGATGATGTTACATGGCTAGTATTCAACAGGGCGATATTTGATATCCGCAACTATTACGGTTAAAGAGGCGCAACAAAGGAGACCCAGTTGAGATGATGATTGCTAAGAAGGCACCTAATCCGATTGACAAGCACGTCGGCAGCCGCGTGCGTATGCGCCGCATGATGCTCGGCATGAGCCAGGAAAAACTTGGCAATGCTCTTGGCCTGACGTTTCAACAAGTGCAAAAATACGAAAAAGGCACCAACCGCATCGGCGCGAGCCGCCTGCAACAAATCGCCCATATCGTTCAGGTGCCGGTTGCATTCTTTTTCGAAGGCGCGCCCGCGGTTGCCGGTTCGGTGCGTCACGATGGCATGAGCGAGGCGCCTTCACCCGCTTATGTTTCCGATTTTCTGGCTACGTCCGACGGTCTGGCGCTCACCAAGGCGTTCATGCGTATCGGCGACTCCAAGCTGCGGCGCCGCATCGTCGATCTTGTTGAACAGATCGCGGTCGGCGAAAAGCGCTGACACGGCCGGCGGCTCCGTCAACAAGCTCCCGCACTTCGCCCACGTTTAGCCCACATCTTGACCGCGCTGAGCGACGCTGCAACAACCATGCTATCAAACAGCGCTGGGTCTCGCCGGCGCTCGATGCAAACAAGCTCCGACGCAATCGGGCGCGGCTTGACGAGGGGAGTGTCTTCGCAGTGCAACGTACAAATTATCTGTTTACGAGCGAATCCGTATCCGAAGGACATCCGGACAAGGTTTGCGACCAAATTTCCGACGCCATTCTTGATGCGTTCCTGGAAAACGACATCAAGCTCGGCATTGCCGACGAGAGCAAAGTCAATACCAGGCTTGGCTGCGAGACGCTGTGCACGACGAACAAGATTGTCATCGCCGGCGAAGGACGTGGTCAGTCACCGCTGTTCCACAAGCACGGCGACAAAGCGGTCATTAATCGCGAACTGATCGCCGAGATCGCCCGCCAGGTGGTCAAGGATATCGGCTACGACCAGGACGGTTTTTCCTATTACGGCGCCGACGTCGAAGTGTTGTTGCACGGCCAGTCGCCCGACATCGCCATGGGCGTCGATGCCAAAAAGAAAAAGGGCGGTGAGGAGCACGAAGGTGCCGGCGACCAGGGCATGATGTTCGGCTTCGCCTGCACCGAGAGCGAGGTCTATGAAAAGGGCTCGTTCATGCCAGCGCCGATCTATTTTGCGCACAAGATCCTGAAAGTGCTGTCCGAGAAGCGCCGCTCGGGTTCGCTGGCCGACTTGCAGCCCGACGCCAAGAGCCAGGTGACGGTGAAATATGTCGACGGCAAACCGGTCGGCTGCACCAAGGTTGTGGTGTCGACCCAGCACAAGGCGGAAAGCCGCAACGGCAAGAAATACACGCCGAGTATCGTCAAGGACATGATCGCCGATACCGTCGAATCGGCTTTGCCGGATGGCTGGATGCCGACGAAGGCGAGCGATTTCCTGGTCAACCCGACCGGCAATTTCGTCATCGGTGGCCCCGACGGCGACTGCGGCCTCACCGGCCGCAAAATCATTGTCGATACCTACGGCGGCTACGCACCGCATGGCGGCGGCGCTTTCTCCGGCAAGGATCCTACCAAGGTCGATCGCTCGGCCGCGTATGCTGCGCGTTATCTGGCCAAGAACGTGGTCGCCGCGGGCTTGGCTGACAGCTGCACCATCCAGATCGCCTATGCGATCGGTGTGGCCGACCCGATGTCGGTGTACGTGGACACTCACGGCACCGGCAAGGTCGAAGAGGCGAAGCTGCAGAAGATTCTGCCCGAGCTTTTTCCGCTCCGGCCGACCAATATTCGCCGCGCGCTGAAGCTGAACCGGCCGATCTACCGGCGCACCTCCGCGTACGGCCACTTTGGCCGCGCGCCGGACAAGGACGGCGGCTTCTCCTGGGAGCGGACCGACCTCGCCGATACGCTCAAGCGCAGCTTGCGCTGAGCGGACCGCCACCACAGATTCCGGCTACACGAAAACCCCCGGCTCGTTGCCGGGGGCTGCATGCATTGACGCGGAAACAAAGTCTGCGCGTGCGGATTGGCAAACCAGCCGACGGAGAGCGCGAGCGATGAAATCAATTCTTGCAGGCCTTGCGGTAGTGTTGGCCGTTGCAATGGCGGCGGTGCCCGCCAACGCGAAGGGCTGCATCAAAGGCGCGGTGATCGGCGGCATCGCCGGACACTATGCCGGTCATCATGGCCTGCTGGGCGCGGCCGCTGGCTGCGTCATCGGCCATCATGAGGCCAAGAAGCACGACAAGGCGACGCAAAACCCCTCGCCTGACTCAGCTCATTAAAGCTACGCTCTGCTCATCGGACCGCCCTAACCGGACCGCTGCGCGGCCACGACGTAATGGATTCGGGACCAGACCAGGCGCGCGCCTTTTTCGGGCGCCGCAAGAGACACAGGCTGCGCCCGCGGCAAGCGCAGCTGTTCGACACGCTATTGCCACGCCTTTCGATTGATCTTTCCCGCCCTGCTCCCGCCGATCTGCGGACACTTTTTCCGGTACCGGTGAGCGCGGTTCAGCTCGAAATCGGTTTCGGCGGCGGCGAGAACATGATCGCGCAGGCCGAAGCAAAGCCGCCGACTGGATTTATCGGCGTCGAACCGTTCGTCAATGGCATGGCCAAGGCGCTAACGGCGATCGAAAGTGCCGGGCTAAAGAACATCCGCCTGCATTTCGAGGATGCGACCAGCCTGCTGGCGTGGCTTCCTGATGCGTCGTTGGCGCGCATCGAATTGATCCATCCCGACCCCTGGCCGAAGCGACGCCATTGGAAGCGCCGCTTTGTCCAGGACGCGACGATCAGCCAGTTCGCCCGCGTTTTGCGAGGCGGCGGCGATTTTCGTTTTGTCACCGATATCGCCGACTACGCCTCATGGTCGCTACAGCGTCTCATACGATCCGCCGATTTCGAATGGACCGCCCGGTGCGCCGACGATTGGCGAAAGTCCTGGCCGGATTTCATCGGCACGCGGTACCACGCCAAGGCTGCGCGAGGGGAGCGTGCGCCGTGCTTCCTGGTCTTTCGCCGCCGTTAGGTCCGGCGTGTTATAGGGCGATTATTCACCCCGCCGCACCTGCCAGAAACGTACCACGCGATGTGCGGTGGACGCTGAAAGCTGTCCATAATTTGCAAAGGCTGCGTCGAGCGCGTGAGAGGACGTTCCTCCCGTGTCGGGACGCGCCAGGATGAGCGCCTTCACCGTCGGCCAGCTTAGATTGGCGGCTTTGCACAGAATCAGAACCGGATCGGGCCGGTCGCCGCTCATCAGGCGATCGACGATTTTGACCGGCACTCTGGCCAGCGCGGCGAGGGCAACCACGGTTTCCTCGTATTTGTTCTCTGCGCAGAATGCCGCCAGCGTCGGCTCGTCCAGCCGCTTCGCGCGGTCGAGACTCAATATCGTGCGCTGAGCCGCGCGATAATCGCGTGGACCGACACGAGCGCCGACCTCGCTCGAGACTTTTACCAGGATATCGCAGATCGCCGCTCTCAGCTCCGGCGTTGCCGAAGCGATGAGCCGCTTGTGCACGACGGCGGTCGCTTTGGTCAGCAAATCGCGGAACAGCGGCGCGGGAATATCCGGCCGCAACCCAACCTTCTCGGCGAGGACGCCATCGTCTTCGGCGCGCTCGACCAGGCGGTGAAAGCCCCTCTTGGAGATGCGGGCGCCGCGATTGTCGGCCACGCGGCGGGCGACGTCGCGATTGCCGCGGCGCACCAGCACGTCCGTCACCGCTTCGCCAAGCGCGCGGCGTCCCGAGATCGCATGCAGGTGAGCCTGCCCCTTGGTTTCGGCTACGTCGATGAGATCGGATTCCGCCAGACGCGGCGCCAGCTTGAGCACCGGCCCAGCGACGGCGATGTCGTCGTCGTTGGCAAGCCGCCGTAGCACTTTGATCGGCGCGTTGCTGACGGGCGCGAGACGGTTTGCGAGTTCGGCACGGACCTTGGTCTCAATTTCTTCGATCAGCAACCCGAACACCTCGTCGAAGATATCGACGTGCTCGTCGTTGTAGTTGCTGGCGCCGTTGAGAAAGAGAGCGGTAATGCGCTGCAGCGTCTCGGCCCGTTTTTCACGCGAGCCGTGCTGAACGACCTGTTCAAGCTCCGGAATTATCGAGAATGTAGCGCTCATTAGGTAATCGTGTTCAGAAATTGGTAATCAGCAGTTTTCCGTATCCGCCTAGTTACCGATTACTGATTACCGATCCCTGAAGGTCGACCCTTGCAACGCGGCGAGAACGCGTTATATTTGGCGCGTCCATCTTTGGATACCTCATAGCGGTCGGTTGATCCGAACGGTTTTGAGAGTGGGCCCCCCGGGACCCGCTCTTTTTTATTACCTGAGGCCCGACGGTTCCTCTGACGGACGCATGGTGCAGGAATAGCGGTCGCAAGCGGCATGGACGACAGGCCGACAGCCTTTGCCGAGGAGCCACGGCTGATCACCGAGCCGGGGCGCGCGGCGCGCGTTGCTGCGCTCGCCGAGCCGGTGCTCGCCGAGCTCGGATATCGGCTGGTGCGCGTGCGCATTTCAGGATTCGCAGGCTGCACGGTACAGATCATGGCCGAGCGGCCGGATGGCAGCATGGCGATCGAGGACTGCGAGGCCGCTACGCGCGCGTTATCGCCGGTGTTCGACGTGGCCGACCCGATTGAGGGCCCGTATCGGCTGGAATTGTCATCGCCGGGCATTGATCGGCCGTTGGTGCGGCGCTCGGACTTCGACCGATATGCCGGTCACATTGCCAACGTAGAGATGAATGTCGCCGTAGACGGACGCAAACGCTTCCGCGGCGAACTCGCCGGCAGCGAGGGCGAATGCGTGCGGCTTCGTTGCGACGGGCCAACCGATGTACTGCTGCCGATCGATGACATTATGGAAGCGAGGCTTGTTCTTACCGATGCCCTCATTTCCGAATCGCTGCGGCGAAGTAAACGCGGCAGTAAAGGTGAACAGCACGTGGCCCGCGCGCGACCAAACAACGGGCAGGAATCTCGTCAACAATCTCGTCAACGGCGAAAGCTATACGCCGCGCCGGAGCAAGACCGGCGCGTGGACCAACACAAGGGAGACTGAACAATGGCGACCGTAAGCGCCAATAAACTCGAACTGCTACAGATCGCAGATGCGGTCGCCCGCGAAAAAGCGATCGACCGCAAGATTGTCCTTAGCGCCATGGAGGAGGCGATCGCCAAGGCGGCACGCTCGCGCTATGGCAGCGAAACCGAAGTGCGCGCCGAGATCGATCCGAAAAGCGGCGAACTTCATCTGTCGCGCCACATGCTGGTGGTTGACGCGGTTGAAAACCCGGCCTTCCAGATCACGCTCGATGAGGCCCGCCGCCATCATCCCGCCGCCCAGGTCGGCGACACCATCGCCGACAAGCTGCCGCCGCTCGAATACGGACGCATCGCCGCACAGTCCGCCAAGCAGGTGATCGTGCAGAAGGTGCGCGAAGCCGAGCGCGATCGTCAGTATGACGAGTACAAGGATCGGATCGGCGACATCGTCAACGGTATCGTCAAGCGCGTCGAATACGGCAACGTGGTGGTCGATCTCGGCCGCGGCGAAGCGATTGTTCGGCGCGATGAAATGCTGCCGCGCGAAGTGTTCCGCAATGGCGATCGCATCCGCGCCTACATCTACGATGTGCGCCGCGAGCAGCGCGGGCCGCAAATCTTCCTGTCCCGCACTCACCCACAATTCATGTCGAAGCTGTTCGCGCAGGAAGTGCCGGAAATCTACGACGGCATCGTCGAAGTAAAAGCGGTCGCGCGCGATCCCGGCTCTCGCGCCAAGATCGCGGTGGTCTCACGGGATTCATCGGTTGACCCGGTCGGCGCCTGCGTCGGCATGCGCGGCTCGCGCGTGCAAGCGGTGGTCAATGAGCTTCAGGGCGAGAAGATCGACATCATTCCGTGGTCGCAGGATATCGCGACGTTTGTCGTCAACGCGCTCGCTCCCGCCGAAGTCGCCAAAGTCGTGCTCGACGAGGAACGCGAGCGCATCGAGGTTGTCGTCCCCGATCAGCAGCTTTCGCTCGCCATTGGCCGGCGAGGTCAAAACGTGCGGCTGGCTTCGCAGCTCACCGGCTGGGACATCGATATCCTTACTGAGCAGGAAGAATCAGAACGCCGTCAGGCTGAATTTGAAAACCGAACCCGCATGTTCATCGATTCACTCAATGTCGACGAGGTGATTGGACAATTGCTGGCCTCGGAAGGCTTCGGTTCGGTCGAGGAGCTGGCAATGGTGGACGCGAAAGAGATCGCCGGCATCGAAGGGTTTGACGACGACACCGCCGGCGAATTGCAAACCCGCGCGCGTGACTATCTTGCCAAGATCGAGGGCGAGCTTGACGCCAAGCGTAAGGAGCT
>JBAUGC010000975.1:0-2771 GCA_049679485.1 Xanthobacteraceae bacterium | reverse complement strand
ACGCATGGGCCAGCTTTACGCCGAGATCATGCAAACGACTCCCGACCTCGTCGGCATCACGATCCGCGACCTTGGCGAGGGCAGCGTTTGGCACGCTGGCCTCGATGCGCCGGTGCCTGCTGCTGTCCTTTCGCTGGAAGTCCGCCGTGGCCGGCCGCCGGAGCAACGCGCACGGCTGGCCAGTGCTCTCGTGGATGCTTGCACCGAGGCGCTCGGCCTCAATCCCGCACATTTCGCGGTCGAGTTCACGCAGCATGCGGGAGACGAAAGTTACCGAAAACTCTTCGTCGGCGGCGTTCTTTACGGCGCTCTCGGCCGCGACTGGACCCCGGATGAGGCCAGCAAGCCCTTGTTCGAAACAATGAAGGACGAAGCCAGACGCAAAGCGTTGTGATCGAACTGGACCGCGCGGTCTCATCCCGACCTGCAATAGGCGAAGACGACGCCGCTAGAAACATTACGGGCGGGTGAGGCCGGCGAGCCCGGCGCGGTCAAACTCCAAGGTGTCCGGTTATGGCTGAAATCCTCGACGCGATCGCGAATACCCCGCTCTGGTTCTATGCGGCGGCGGCTGTCGTCCTGTGGCTCGGCGCGCGCAACCTTTCGGTGCGAGAATCCCGGCTCGGCACGTTGTTCGTTCATCCCGTCATCGTTTTGGTGCTGGAGATCGCGAATCTTGCCGGAAGCGCGGCTCCGGCCGTCGCGATTCCGGCCTTTATGATAAGCTTCGCGGTCGGCGGCGCCATCGGCTGGAAGTTGGCGCCGCACTACGTTGTGGCCGGACGCGCGAGTAGCACCGTCCACGTCCGGGGTAGCGTCGCACCGTTGTTGGTGGCGATCGCCGTCGTCGTTCTTCGCTATAGCATTGGCTATACCTACAACACTTGGCCGGAATTGCGGACCGATCCGGCGTTGGCGCTCCAATTCAGCGCCATCGGCGCGCTTTTGGTTGGCGTCGTTTGGGGCCGGATCGTTTGCATCGTCTCGGTCTATCGTCGTGCGCCCGCAAGGTATTTGCACCTGGGCCGCGCGCCGTGGTGAGACGATGCGATGCGGGCTCGCCCCGGCCATGACGCAGTTCGGAGTATGAGCGAGCGTGATCGCTATCAGTTGCGCGCCGCGTAGGCGTCGAGCTCCGCCAGATAGCGATCCTTGATCGGCCGCGGCAGCCACGTGCTTTCGAAGGCGTTGCGCGAGAGTTGCACCACTTCCTTCGGCCCGAGGTCGGCCTCTTCCTGGGTGCGGACGAAGTTTTCGTTCATATAGCCGCGGAAATAGGCCGGATCGTCGGAATGCACCGTGGCGCGGATGCCGAGGTCGAGCATCCGCTTGATCTCCTTCGCCTTGCTGCCGTTGGTGACGAAGGCGTTGGAGACCGGACAGATGGTGAGCGCTAGTTGCCGGCGCGCGACCTCATCGATCAGCGCGTTGGAGTCCAGCACGTTGACGCCGTGATCGATGCGGTTGACCCCGATCTCCTCAAGACATTGCCGGATATGCTCGGTCGAGTTCTGCTGATCGACGTCGCAATGCATGGTCAGCAAATAACCTTCTTGGCGGGCCCGGGCGAACACGTCCTTGAACTTCACCGGCGGATTGTTCTTCTCGTCGGAATCGAGGCCGACGCCGATGATCCATTCGCGGTAGGGCAGCGACTGAATCAGCGTGGTCATGGCGAATTCGGCGCTCCAGTCGCGCAGAAAACACATGATCAGCTGGCTCTTGATGCCGAGGATGCTCTCGGCTTCTAGCTGCGCGCGCCGAATGCCGCGGATCACGACATCGAACGCCACCCCGCGCCCGGTATGCGGTTGCGGATCGAAGAACATTTCGACGTAGCGCACGTTTTGCGAATGCGCCTTCGCGAGGTAAGCAAAAGTCAGGTCGTAGAAGTCCGGCTCGTGAACGAGGACCCTCATGCCCTCGTAATAAATCTTCAGAAAAGAGGGCAAGTCGTGAAAATCATAGGCCGCCCTCATTTCTGCGGCATCCTTGTAAGGAAGGGTCATGGCATTCCTTTTTGCCAGCTCGAACTTCATTTCCGGCTCGAGCGCGCCTTCCAGATGCACATGCAGCTCGCACTTCGGCATGCCGGCGATGAAGTCGCGCAGATCGCTCATGACTGTCTCCTCTCAAGCGCAGTTTGCGGCGTGTACCCGTAAATCGAAGTCGAACGGCGGCTCCTGTCAATGCCCGTTTTGAGGCCCCAAAAAGCGGATACATGCACTACAACAAAAATCGGTAAGATTTGACGAGGCAATCCGGAATACGGACGTGACGGCGGTAAGCCGAGGCCCATAGTCTTAGACTGAGTCCACGCGCGGCATTAGATTTTCAGATAAGAATTGCATACAATCACAACCCATCCGGCGAGACGTACCGGCCGAGAGAGCGATGCCATGAAGAGGATCACAAGTCTTCTATCACGCCGCCGATTTATCGGCATAAGCGCAGCCGGAGGTGCCTTACTCGTTCCAAGCTGGAACGCCTCGGCGCAAGGCGTTGCGGGCAAACCGATCATCGCCCATGTCGATCCGGACGGTCCACCCGAGCCGTTCCCGATACCCTGGCTGGACATGAATGGTAGCCACAACCAGCCGGCAGGACCTGACCTGGAACCGTCGCACATCTACCATTTCAAGGGTAGAGTGGCGCGGTGCTCTGGGTTTAACGGCGCGGGCGCCAATGGCAAGGGCAAGCGTATCTTGTTCGGCACCAAGACGACCGACTACGGCATCATGGATGGTGAATACTGGGCAGCGCGGGCACCC
>JBAUGC010000974.1:0-2791 GCA_049679485.1 Xanthobacteraceae bacterium | reverse complement strand
GGCGGCGACGGGGAGTTCGGCGACGGGGGTGCCAGTTTCCTGGCCGGCGGCGCCGGCGGCATCGGCGCCAGCCTTGACACGCAGCACAATGGTGGGTTCGGCGGTGGCGGCGGCGCCAACTCGGATTCCATCGGCGCCGGCGGTGGTGGTGGCTATAGCGGCGGAGGTGGTGGTGAAGACGACGTCGGCGGGGGCGGCGGGTCCTTCGTCGCGCCGGTTGCGACGGACGTAACCCTGACCGGCGGGGAAAACGCCGACGGCAACGGTTCCGTTACGATTGCCCTCGCCGCTGGTGCCGTTTCCTGCTATTGTTGCGGCACGCAGATTTGCACTGACCGCGGCGAGGTTGCTGTCGAAGATTTGGCAATCGGCGACATTGTTTTGACCGTGTCCGGCGCTGAGCGGCCGATCAAATGGATCGGGCGAAGGAGCTATGGCGCCCGCTTCGTCATGGGCCGCAGCGATATCCTGCCGATCTGCATCAGGGCCGGCGCACTCGACGACAAAGTGCCCAAGCGCGATCTTCGAATTTCGCCCAACCATGCCATGTATTTCGAAAACATGCATCGCGAGGGCGTGTTGATCGAAGCCAGAGACCTCGTCAACGGCGTGTCCATCGTGCGGGTCGAGCAAGTCGAGAAGGTCGAGTATTTCCACGTCGAACTCGACAGCCACGATGTGATCATTGCCGAGGGCGCGTTTTCGGAGAGCTTCATCGACGACGATAGCCGCGGCATGTTCCACAATGCGCATGAATACAGCGAGCTCTATGCGAATGCCGCGCCGGCGGTCGCGCGATATTGCGCGCCGCGGCTTGATCAAGGCTACGAACTTGAAATGGTCTGGCGGCGTCTTGCGCGGCGCGCAGGACTGGCGCCGAGTGATGAGAGGACGCGGGCGAGCGATCTGCACGGCTCTCTTGATCGGGTAACGCCATGCATTATTGAAGGTTGGGCGCAGAACCCCGATCACCCGGAAGCGCCGGTCTGTTTGGACATCTTTGCCGGCGGTCAGTTGATCGGTCAGGTACTCGCCAACTGCTATCGCGAAGACCTCAAACGCGCCGGCATCGGCAGCGGTCACCACAGTTTCACCTTCGCGCCGCCAGCGCGACTTGCGTTTGCGCCGGATGCGGTCGAGGTGCGGCGTTCGCTCGACGGTATTGCCCTCGAACTTACCGGCAGGGCAAGGCGGATGGTTGGCCCGAAACAGCGCCGAACGCGCACCGGCATCCCGCGCTAATTGATTTCCAAGTTCGGCCCCAGACTAGTCCACGCCTGTACCAATGCGAACCGGCATGTCTGCTTCCAGCCCGAAGTTGACGCGCGAGACGTGCTTGCGGGTGTCGGCTTCCGGGGCGCGAAGCAGACATCCAACATGAGGCCGCCATATCCGCCTGTGACCCCGATCCGGACGTGGACTCTGATAAGCCCGCGACGTGTCTTGCCAACCGTGCTGATGACGCGCGAGAAATAGAACGCATCGGCGCCAGCTCGTTACGGGACGGGTGAAAATGACGACGACAGACTATCAATATCGCTATCGGAAACCGCGCAGTGCGCCCGAGGACCGCGGCGGGAGACCGCCGGTCTATCGCCGCATCCTCGAGAACCAGCACGCGATGATAATCGAACGCGACGTCGCAATCCGGATGCGCGACGGCGTCACTCTTTACGCGGATGTCTTTCGCCCCGCCGACGAGCGTCCGGTTCCGCCGATCATCGCCTGGACGCCTTATGGCAAGCACGTCCCGTTCGATCCGCGGCGGTTTCTCAATGCCGGTGTGAGGGTAGGTGATACTTCTGAATACACGGCGTTCGAGGCACCCGATCCGGTGTTTTGGGTTCCGAGCGGATATGCCGTCATCGTTATTGATATCCGGGGCACCTGGTATTCCGAGGGGGTCGCGCATTATCTGGCTCCGGAGGAGGCGCAGGATTTCTATGACGCCGTCGAATGGGCGGGTACGCAGCCCTGGAGCAACGGCAAAGTCGGGTTATCGGGGGTCTCATACCTCGCCCAAATGCAGTGGCGGGTCGCCGAGCTCAATCCGCCGCATCTTGCCGCCATCAACCCCTGGGAGGGCTGGACCGATACCTATCGGGAGACGGCGACACACGGCGGCATTCCAGATACGCATTTTTGGCCGACGCTTTGGAATCGATGGGGCGCTGCCCGGGGCCAGATCGAAGATCTTGAGGCGGAGACCAAGGAACATCCGCTCTACGACGATTTCTGGCGCTCGAAGGCCGCGGATTTTTCAAAAATTACGGCGCCCGCTTTTGTGGTCGCGAGCTGGACCGACCAGGGCCTGCACACGCGCGGCACCTTCGAGGGCTTCAAGCACATTGCCTCGAAACAGAAATACCTGCTGGCACACGGTCAGAAGAAATGGGCACACTATTACGTGCCGGAAAACAAGCGGCGGCTGCGCGATTTCTTCGATCACGTGCTCAAGGGCGTCGACAATGACGTCGAGAACTGGCCGAAGGTACAAATTGAAGTGCGCGAACGGAACGGCATTGCAAGCGTGCGCGCCGAAAACGAATGGCCGATCGCGCGCACGCAATATACCAAACTCTTTTTGAACGCGGCCAACGGCCGGCTCGAGCCGGCGCCAGTGACGCAACCAGCCTCGGTCTCCTACGGCGCGGCGGTTGCCGAATTGGCCGAGGCGGAACGCGCGACTTTTGAGATAACGTTCGACAGCGACACCGAACTGACCGGCTACATGAAGCTGCGGGTTCTCATGTCGTGCACCGAAGGCGACGACATGGATGTCTTCGTTGGC
>JBAUGC010000973.1:0-10142 GCA_049679485.1 Xanthobacteraceae bacterium | reverse complement strand
GGCCAATCGACCTCGTCGTGCGGCAGCACCCAAGGCTCACGGCGTGCCGCCTCTGGCCATTCGTTCCACGCCGGCAGCGCCATGAGCGCGTGCATGTAGGCCTGAGCGATGGCACTCACCTCAACGGCATAGGTGCGGAAGCGCCAGACGACCGGAGCATACATCGCGTCGGCCGCGCCAAACGCGCCATACAGAAACGGCGCGCCAGCCCCGAAGCGCGAACGACACTCGTTCCAGATCGCATCGATGCGTGCGACATCGCCGATCGCGTCGGCGTCGAGCGCACGCGGCAATACCGGCCGCCGGATATTCATCGGCAGCTGCCGCCGCACTGCGCCGAATCCGGCGTGCATCTCCGACGAAATCGCCCTTGCATGGGCGCGCGCCGCGGGCGGTTCGGGCCATAATGCGGCAGCGGGAAATTTCTCCGCCAAGTATTCAAGGATCGCTAGTGACTCCCAGACGCGGGTGTCGCCGTCGATCAGCGTCGGCACCCTACCGGCACCGCCAAACGCCGCCACCCGTTTCTTGAAATCGGGAGCTTCGAGCGAGATCAGCGTTTCTTCGAATGCAATTCCGGCGACCTTCATCGCCAGCCAGGCCCGGAACGACCAGGACGAGTAATTCTTGTTGCCAATGATCAGTTGAAGTCCCATAGCGCATCTGCTCGCAGCTTATCTGCGAAGAGGTGAGCACGGTGTTCGCGCGCAAGCAAGAACGCGGCAGATCAAACCAGGCCGGTCACCACAGCGAGAGACGAGGCCAAAAAAACCGCCGCCGCGGCAAACGATGCGGCGAGAGCAGACTCAATCCAAGGGCGCGCCGCGGCTTGGGTATGGACTCGTTGCTCAGCCGCCTCGCGCGGGAGCGTGATCGGCATTTCGGCCAGTGACATGGTGGTCCTTCCCCAAAAGGACAGCGGACAGAAACGCCCGGCACTATGCGACAATTGGCAAAACGAACCACTCGCGCCGCAAGCAACAGTATCCGCGTCACAGCGTAAGTACCGCGCCGCCCGTAAAAGATCGGTGAATTAGAGAGCTTGGCGCAGGCCCTTACGGGCCGGGAAACAGCTCCGCCGTCTTGCCAGCGAGCCGGTAAGCGAGAAGCCCGACCCACTCGCGCACTGCCGTGTCCGTCCGGCGCAGCCCGTCACTGAGTGAAGCGAACGGCCGCAATGCGTCGATCGGCCCGCGGGTGCGCCAATCGACGGGGTAGGCCTCGACAGCGAACCCGGCCGCACGGAACGCGGCGATCGAGCGCGGCATGTGATATGCCGACGTCAACAGAAGCCAGCGTTCGCCCGGCTTCGGATCTGCGAGACGGCGGGAGAATACCGCGTTCTCGATGGTGTTGCGCGATCGGTCCTCCGCCGTGATCCGCTCGGGAGCGACACCAAGATCCTCCAACTCGCGCACCGCGAACTCGGCCTCCGGACCCTCGTTGAATATCAGGGCATTGCTGCCCCCCGAAAACAAGATCCGAGCATTCGGATAGCGGCGCGCCAATTCAGCGGCGACAGTGATGCGCTCAGCGGCTTCGTCGAGTGCCACCGCCCCGCGAGCCGCCGAAACCTCCGGCGAAATCGAGCCACCCAGGATGACAATACCGTCGGGTGGTCCGCGCGAAGCGTCCCAAGGCGGAAAACGCTGCTCCAGCGGCAATATCAGCGCATTACCGAGTGGCGATAACCCAAAAAGCGCGATCAGCACAAGGCTGGTGACGACCAGCCAACTGGCCAGCCGGGTAAATCGCGTGCACAGCAGGACCAGACCGACGAGGCCGACCGTAATAATGAGATTCGACGGCGACGCGAAAAAGCCCAGAATTTTGGAGAGGATGAAGAACAACCAACGCTCCGGACTCTGACGCGTTTAGCTTCTTTCGCTCAAGAGACGTGCAGCGTCACGAACGCGATTTGCGCCACTCCGCGTAGCGCGCTTTGGCTTCATCATTCGGCGGATAAAGGCCTGGCAGTTTCACGCCATTCTCAACTTCGTGGAATACCCAACTTTCATAAAGCTCGTGCTCGGCGCCCTCGTGGGCGACGAATTCCAGCAATGCCTGGGGAATGACGATGGCGCCATCGTCATCGGCCACGATGACATCGTCGGGGAAAATTGCACAGCCGCCACAGCCGATCGGCTGTTGCCAGCCGACAAAAGTCAGCCCGTTGACTGATGCCGGCGCTGCCGTACCGGCACACCAAACCGGCAATGCGCTGGTCAATACGCCGGACCGATCGCGCACGACGCCGTCGGTCACGAGGGCGGCGACGTTTCGCTTCTTCATCCGTGCGCAAAGAATGTCGCCGAAGATGCCGGCGCTGGGCACGCCCATTGCGTCGGCCACGACGATAACGCCCTCGGGCATTTCCTCGATGGCGGCGCGGGTCGATATCGGATGACCCCAGCTTTCGGGGGTCGCAACATCTTCGCGCACCGGAACGAAGCGCAGCGTGAAGGCCCGCCCAACAACCCGCTCGCCGTTCGGCGTCAGCGGCTTCGGCCCGTTCATCCAGCAGCGCCTGATACCCTTTTTGAGCAGCATCGAAGTCACCGTCGCGGTGGTCACCTTGCGCAAAATTTCGAACAGCGCCTCGCTCATCATCCGCCTCGTTCGGTCGCATTCGATCTCAGCCAGTTGCCGATACGATCGACCGCTTCGAACATATCGCTGCGCGCGCCGGCGTAACACAAACGCAGATATTGCTTGCCGCGTAGCGGATCGAAATCGACGCCGGGGGTTGCCGCCACACCCGCCTCCTCCAGCATGCGCGTCGCGAAGGTAAAACTGTCGGTCGAGAACCGCGAGACGTCGGAATAAAGGTAGAAGGCGCCGTCGGCCGGCAAAAATGAATCAAGACCCGCGCGCGGCAGTCTTTCGAGCAAAATCCGGCGATTTTCCTCGTAGCCGTGCCGCACTTCTTCAAGCTCAGCGCGCCCGTCGAATGCCGCCTCCGCCGCGATTTGCGCAAGCGTCGGCACTGAAATTGCGAGGTTCTGTTGCAGCCGCTCGACGGCCCGCACCAGCGGCGGCGGCACGACCATCCAGCCGATCCGCCATCCGGTCATGCAGAAGTATTTGGAGAATGAGTTGACGATGATGGCGTCGGACGAAATCCGCGCCGAGCACTCGGCGGCAAAAGCGTAGTCGAGCCCGTGATAGATCTCGTCGGAGATGACGATGATGCCGGCATCTTCGGCGCAGCGGATCAGATGGCGAAGCGCAGACGCGGTCATCATCGTGCCGCTCGGGTTAGCGGGAGAGGCGACGATGACGCCCTTAAGCGGACCACTCCGGTGCTGCGCGAGCAAGGCCTCGCCGGTAATCGACCAGCGCGTTGACGCGCTTGTTTCGATGCCAACGGGCTCACAGCCGAGCGCCGTGAGGATGTGGCGATAAGGCGGATAGCCGGGAAGCGCCACAGCGACGCGATCCCCTGCTTCGAAGGCAGTAAGGAACGCCAGAATGAACCCGGCCGAAGAGCCGGTAGTAACGACAATGCGACTTGGATCGATATCGATATCGTGCCATTCGGCATAAGCGCGCGCGATACGCCGGCGCAGCGAGGGAATGCCGAGGGTCTCGGTATAGCCGAGTGGGCCGGCGGTCAGCGCAGCGCGGGCCGCAGCGATCGCAGTTGCCGGCGCGCCCATGGCTGGTTGGCCGACTTCCATATGAATGATACGGCGTCCCTGTGCTTCGAGACGAGCTGCCGCGGCCATGACATCCATCACCATGAATGGCGGCACGTCGCTCCGTGCTGATGGTCGCAGCAGATGTTTCGCCCACTCAAGCATCAAGCCACCTCGGCCGATGGCTGGCGTTGCCGGAATCGCCCCGGTACCGCCGTATTCGCCGGGCTTTGTGGACTTTGGCTTCGTCTCGGCAACGCGGCGCGCTGTGTTGACCGTACCCGGTTACATCCATAGCTTGGGCCCCGGAGCGGGACCGCATACTTTGTCCCAAATGACCGCTGCGAGACCTCCTAGCAAGATGCGCACTGCGGGACCAGCCTCTCGCGCCATAGCGCTCACCACAGCAGCCGCGCTTGCGTTCGCGAGCCTGCCGGCGCGGGCCCAGACCGGCTCCTCCGCCGGCATTCCGATGATCCGCGATGCGGAGATTGAACAGTTGCTGCGCGAATACTCGCAGCCGATTTTGCGCGTTGCCGGACTGGGCCAGCAGAACGTTCAGATCGTCATCATCAACGACAAATCGTTCAACGCGTTCGTGATGGACGCGCACCGCATCTTCATAAACTCCGGCGCGCTGATGCAGGCCACGACGCCGAACCAGCTGATTGGCGTCTTCGCGCACGAGACCGGACACATTGTCGGCGGCCATCTGTCGAAGATGCGCCAGGAGCTTGCCAACGCCACGACCGCGGCAATCGTCGCCATGCTGCTCGGTGTGGGCGCCATGGCGGCGGCGGCGAAATCAAGCAACTACGGCAATAGCCTGGATATGGGCAGTATCGGTGGCGCGGTGTTGAGCGCGCCACAATCCTATTTGCAACATACGCTGCTCGCCTATCAGCGCGCCCAAGAAGACCAGGCTGACCGCTCCGGCGTCCGGTTCCTGACCATGACCGGTCAGTCCGCCAAGGGCATGTACGATACGTTCAAGCGCTTTGCCGATGAGATGATGTTCACGGCGGCTTACATCGATCCTTATGTCCAGAACCACCCGATGCCTGCCGAACGCATGGCCGCTTTGGAGGCGTTGGTTAAGACCCCGTATTGGGACAAGAAAGATCCGCCTGAACTGCAATTCCGCCACGACATGATGCGCGCGAAGCTGTACGGCTTTACCGAGCGGCGGGACAGCGTCCTGCGGCGCTACCCGGCATCGGACACCAGTATGCCGGCTCGTTATGCGCACGCGATCATTGCCTATCGTTTCGGCGACGTGCGCGCCGCACTGACCCAGATCGAGGGCCTGATCCAGGCCATGCCCAAGAACCCCTATTTCTACGAGCTTGAGGGCCAGGCGTTGCTTGAAAACGGCCACGCCAACGAGGCGATCTCGCCGTTGCGCCGCGCCGTCGAGCTTGCACCCAATCCCGCGCTCATTCAGATACTGCTGGCACAAGCCATGATCGCCACCAAAAATCCCAAGATGGCATCGGAGGCGATCCCGCTGCTGCGAGCGGCGCTGGTCAAGGAGCCTGAATCCGGCGACGCCTATGAGCAGCTTGCCATGGCTTACGGCCACAACGGCAATCTCGCCGAGGCCGATCTTGCTTCGGCGCAGGCGGCCTTCGCGCGCGGCGACAGCAAAACCGCGCGCGAGCTCGCAGGACGCGCCAAGACGCGTTTTCCCGTCGGCTCGCCGGGATGGGTAAGAGCCGACGACATCGTGGCTTTCAATAAAGGCAAGAGCCCGCTTCTATTCGGTCAATAATCGCAAAGGACAAATATAATGACATCGAGCCAACGCACGGCACTTCTGATCGCAGCCGCCCTCTCCCTGGCGTCGCCGGCCGTAGCGACCGCACAGCCGTTTTCCGCCGATCAGCGGCAGGAGATCGGGACCATCGTCAAAGAGTATCTCCTGGCGCACCCCGACGTGCTGCAGGACGCGATGGCCGAAGTCGAAAAGCAGCAAGCGGCGGCGGAAGCCGAGAAACATCGCGCGGCGGTCGCAGAGAACAACGCCACGCTTTTTAGTTCGCCCCACCAGGTCGTGCTCGGCAACCCGCACGGCAACGTCACGATGGTTGAGTTCTTCGACTACAATTGCGGCTACTGCAAGCACGCCCTGACGGACATGCTCACACTGATCAAGACGAACCCAAACCTCAAATTCGTTCTTAAGGAATTTCCGGTGCTCGGCGAAGGCTCGGTCGAGGCAGCCCACGTTGCGGTCGCTGCACGGATGCAGGACACGACCGGGAAAAAATACATTGAGTTTCACCAAAAGCTCTTAGGCGGTCGCGGCCGGGCCGACAAGGCGCGCGCACTTGCGGTCGCTAAGGATGTCGGCTTCGATATGGCGCGTATCGAAAAAGACATGGGCAGTGATGAGGTCAAGAAGACCATTGATGAAAGCATGAAGCTCGCGGAAGCGCTCGGCGTCAACGGCACGCCGAGCTACGTGGTCGGCGGCGAGGTCGTCGTTGGAGCGGTCGGTCTGGACGCGCTAAAGGAAAAGCTCGCGGCTGAGCGCAAATAGCGGTTCGACTTATCCCCTCGCTACCGCCCTTTCAACAAGCGTCGCGGCACCGGTTCCCGTTTTCTTAACGGGAACGGCGGTATTGCTGGTGTTCGCGCGGGGTGCCTCCCGCTTCCCCTTTGCTGGTGGCTTCCCTATAACCAGCCCCGGCACGGCGGGCGACGCCCGCCGCAGCAAGTGACCGCCGGGTAGCTCGCAAAATGCCGAAGACCGTCTATGTCCTGAACGGGCCCAATCTCAATCTGCTCGGCACCCGCGAGCCCGAAATCTATGGCCGCGCGACGCTCACTGACGTCGAGAAACTGTGCCGCACGACGGCCGAACGGCACGGGCTCACGGTGGTTTTCCGCCAGTCGAACCATGAAGGGGAAATCATCGACTGGATTCAGGAAGCACGCAGAGAAAAGGCGGCGGGACTTGTTATCAATCCCGCAGGTTACGGCCATACCTCCGTCGCGATTCTTGACGCCATCGCCTCGCTCGAAGCGCCTGTCATCGAGGTGCACATCAGCAATATCCACGCCCGCGAACAATTCCGCCGGCGCTCCTATGTGTCGCAAGTCGCGCGTGCGGTGGTGTGCGGCTTTGGGACCGAAGGCTATGCGCTTGCGATCACCGGTCTTGCCGCCATGATCGCCGAATGATCGCCAAGGATTGATCGTGGCTCGCAAGCCCGGGAACCCGCAAATGCCCAAGCCGCCCGTGGTTAGGACGCCCGCGATCGATCACGATGTGATCCGAGATCTGGCCAAGCTGCTCGATGAAACCGGCCTCACCGAAATCGAGTATCAGGAAGACGGCGTGTCGATCCGCGTCGCGCGTAATCTCAATGCCTCTGGAGGCCGGGCACTGACGCAGACCACGACCGCCGCCGAGGCCATCGCGGTGCCGGTCAAAGCCCCGATCGAGCCGATGGAGCACCCGGGTCTGGTGGCTTCGCCGATGGTGGGAACCGCGTATCTCGGGCCGGCGCCGGGCGCGCGGCCTTTCGTCGAAGTCGGCGCGCAAGTGAAAGCCGGTGAACCGCTGATCATCATCGAAGCGATGAAGACGATGAATCAAATTCCTGCGCCTCGCTCGGGCACGGTCATACAAATTTTGATCGAGGACGGTCAGCCGGTCGAATACGGCGAGCCGTTGATGATCATCGAGTGAGTGATGGCGAATAGCGCGCGGCGAGTGGCGGGTGAATGTACGCGGACACGCTCCTCGCCATTCGCCATTCGTTGTTCGCCATTTACCGCCTCAATTGGCTGCCATGTTCGATAAAATCCTCATTGCCAATCGAGGGGAAATCGCGCTGCGCGTGCTGCGGGCGTGCAAAGAACTCGGCATTCCCACCGTGGCGGTACATTCGACGGCGGACGCGGACGCGATGCATGTACGGCTCGCCGACGAAAGCGTCTGCATTGGCCCGCCGCCGGCTAAGGACAGCTACCTCAACATTCCGGCGTTGCTTGCGGCCTGTGAGATTACCGGTGCCGACGCCGTGCATCCGGGCTACGGATTTCTCGCGGAAAACGCCCGCTTTGCCGAGATTCTCGCCGAGCATAACGTGCAATTCATTGGTCCGCGCCCCGAGCATATCCGCCTGATGGGCGACAAGATCGCCGCCAAGCGCGCGGCCGTGGAGCTTGGTATTCCGACTGTTCCCGGCTCCGGTGGCGGTCTCAGCTCCGACGAAGAGGCGGAACGGTTGGCGCGCGAGGTCGGCTTTCCGGTCATGCTCAAAGCCGCCGCCGGCGGCGGCGGCCGCGGCATGAAAGTTGTTCGGGGAAAGAGCGAGCTGGCGTCCGCTCTTGCCACGGCGCGGGCCGAGGCGAAGGCGGCCTTCGGCGACGACACGGTTTATCTCGAGAAATATCTTGAGCGGCCGCGACACATCGAGATCCAGGTGTTGGGAGACGGCAAGGGCCGCGCCATCCATCTCGGCGAGCGCGACTGCTCGTTGCAGCGGCGGCATCAGAAAGTTTGGGAAGAAGGCCCCTCACCCGCCCTCAATACCGCGACGCGCAACCAGATTTGCGAGACGGTCGCGAGGGCGATGCGCGAGATCAAATATCTCAGCGCCGGGACCGTCGAATTTCTGTACGAGGACGGCAAATTCAGCTTCATCGAGATGAACACCCGCATTCAGGTGGAGCATCCGGTGACCGAGATGATCACCGACATCGACCTCGTCGCCGAGCAAATTCGGGTGGCGGCAGGCAATGATCTTGCGCTGGCCCAGAACGACGTGAAGTTCCACGGCCACGCCATCGAGTGCCGCATCAATGCCGAAAATCCGGTCTCGTTCCGCGCCTCACCGGGCAAAATCGTACATTATCACCCACCGGGCGGATTGGGCGTGCGGATCGATTCAGCCGTCTACCACGGCTACGCGATTCCGCCGTTTTACGATTCGCTCCTTGGCAAGCTTATTGTTCACGGTAAGACACGGGAAGAATGCCTGATGCGGTTAAAGCGCGCTCTCGACGAGTTCGTTGTCGATGGCATCGAGACCACGCTGCCGCTGTTCCGCGCGCTAGTGCGGGAAGCGGAGATCATCGATGGGGATTATCACATCCACTGGCTCGAGGATTTTCTCGCGCGCGGCGCGATGGAGCAATAGCGCTTCACGCCAGTACGCGTTCCGCGGTCGCCTTCACGGCGTTGGCCAGGACCTGCCCAATCAGGCCGGGGACATAAGGTTTTGACACAAAAGCGGAGCCCGGCACGCACACCTGCGGGTCGAGCATGTTTACGCGCCCGGAGGCGTAGACCACCGGCAGGTCGGGCCGTAACTCGCGGGCGCGACGCGCCAGTGCGGTTCCATCCACCCCGCCCGGCAGGTTGATATCTGTGAACAGCACGTCCACCAGCTCGGCGTTCAGATGCCGCAGCGCGTCCATCGCATTCGTTACCCTGTAGACTGCGAAGCCCTGTTCCTCGAGTGATTCAGCCACCCATTCGGCGATCAGTAGCTCGTCCTCGACGAGCAGGACACGGATCGGCCGGACCTCGTTCGCGATTGCATTCATGACAGCAGGCTCCGATCTTGCCTCTAGCGGCGTAATAAGCTCCACGGCAATTGTGTTCAAGCTGGTGAAAATTTTATGGAAACCTTAGTTTACGGGCGCTTAAGGCGATCCGCGCGTGACGGGTAATCGCGATAAACCGGGAAGTTCCCCTGCACTTGAAGAAGCCGCCTGCTGTTGGCTAAACGAAGCGCATGGCAAGCCGCGAGTCCGCCCTCGTCGATATCACGCCGGAAGTGCTGCTGAAGGCGTATGCCTGCGGCATTTTCCCGATGGCGGAGAGCGCCGAAGACCCGGCGCTGTATTGGATCGAGCCGGAACGCCGCGGCATCCTCCCGCTCGACCGGTTCCATGTGCCGAGCCGCCTCGCGCGCACGGTGCGTTCCAGCCGCTTCTCCGTCGTTGTCGATCGCGATTTTGACGGCGTGCTCGACGGCTGCTCAGAGCCGATGCCCGGACGCACCCGTACCTGGATCAACACCCGGATCCGCAGCCTCTACCGCAAACTTTACGAGCGCGGCGACTGCCACACGGTCGAGGTTTACGAAGGCGACGAGCTGGTCGGCGGCCTGTACGGGGTTAGCCTGGGGCGTGCCTTTTTTGGCGAGAGCATGTTCCACCGCGCCCGAGATGCCTCGAAGGTCGCGCTCGTCCATCTGGTAGCCCGGCTCAAGGCTGGACGTTACCGGCTGCTCGATACCCAATTCGTCACCGAGCATCTGCGCACGTTCGGCGCCGTCGAGGTTTCTCGCCCCGCCTACCACAAGCTGCTCGATGCCGCGCTGGTAGGTGAAGGAAATTTCGGCGCGCTCGCACTCGACCGACCAATTTCCGGAACCGTCGCGCTCGCGCGCCTTGACCCGGCCTAATCTGCCTTATTGCGGCTGTACTTGAACGGCGGGCGCCGGCTGCCGGCGCGGAGGCGCGGCTTGGCGAGTGCGGGAG
>JBAUGC010000972.1:0-7735 GCA_049679485.1 Xanthobacteraceae bacterium | reverse complement strand
GCGCAAGCTCGTGACCGACCGGCTGGTCGACGCCGGCCTCGTCTATGAAGGCGCCAAGGCCTTTGTAACGCCGCGGCGGCTGGCGCTTTCCGTTCACGGCGTGCCGGCGCGTCAGGCGGATGTGCGCGAGGAGAAAAAGGGCCCGCGCGTCGGCGCGCCGGAAAACGCCATTGCCGGCTTTCTGAAAGCCGCCGGGTTGAAATCGATCGGCGAAGCCAAAGTGCAGCCGGACAAAAAGGGTGATTTCTACGTCGCCGTGATCGAGAAGCCGGGACGCGGCGCGATTGAAGTGATCGGCGAAATCCTGCCGGATGTGATCCAAAAGTTCCCCTGGCCGAAATCCATGCGCTGGGGCGTGCAATCGAAACAGCCGGGCTCGCTCGGCTGGGTGCGGCCGCTGCACTCCATCGTCGCGACATTCGGTCCGGAAACCGAGGAGCCGGACGTCGTGCCGTTCTCGGTCGGCGGCATCGCCGCCGGCAATGCGACACGTGGCCACCGCTTCCTTGCGCCCGAGCCGTTTACAGTGCGCCGGCTTGCGGACTATCGCCAAAAACTCGACAAGGCCAAGGTGGTGCTCGACGCCGAGCGGCGGCGCGACATTATCCTCACCGAGGCAAAGCAGCTTGCCTTCGCGCAAGGGCTCGAGCTGGTCGAGGACGAAGGCCTCCTGGCGGAAGTCTCAGGCCTCGTCGAATGGCCGATCGTGCTGATGGGCGAATTCGATCCGGCGTTTTTGCGCATTCCCGAGGAAGTGATCCGCGCTACCATCCGCAACAATCAGAAATGCTTCGTGCTGCGCGACTCAGCCCACGCCAGGCTCGTCAACAAGTTTATCCTGGTTTCCAACATCGAGGCCGAGGATGGCGGCAAGGCTATCGTCGCCGGCAACGAGCGCGTCATCCGGGCGCGGCTTTCGGATGCCAAGTTCTTCTATGAGACCGACCTGAAGACGCGGCTCGAAGACCGCTTGCCGAAATTCAAGAACATCGTCTTCCACGAGAAACTCGGCACGCAATGGGAGCGTATTGAACGCATTGAGCGGCTCGCGGCGGAGCTGGCGCCGCTCGTTGGCGCTGATGTGGAAAAAGCCAAACGGACCGCGCGCCTTTGCAAAGCGGATTTGCTCACCGAAGTCGTCGGCGAATTTCCCGAGCTACAAGGCTTAATGGGAAAATACTATGCCGAGGCGCAGGGCGAGGACGAAGCCGTAGCGCATGCCTGCGAGGATCACTACCGGCCGAAAGGTCCAGACGATCTGGTGCCGTCCGATCCCGTTTCTGCTGCGGTCGCTCTTGCGGATAAGATCGACACGCTGGTGGGCTTCTGGGCGATCGACGAGAAGCCGACGGGAAGCAAGGATCCCTATGCGCTGCGGAGGGCTGCGCTTGGGGTGATCAGGCTGATCCGCGAGAATGAATTGACGCTTCCGCTGACTGATACATTTTGGAACCATCTACCGCGTGTTACCCGTGACGCAACTGGTCAGATGATTACGGAGATTGGGGTCTTTTATTATCACGACGCCGAAGCCTTTGAGAGTGAGGCCGAGCGAATTCTAAGGGAAGGTAACGGTTCGTGGGTCAAAGAGTTTGAGCGAATATTGCCGACCTATCGTAACGTGTTCGGCGGTCGATCTAATTTGATGTCGTTTTTCGCCGACCGCTTGAAAGTCCAACTCCGCGAGCAAGGCGCGCGGCATGATCTTGTAGATGCGGTATTTGCGCTAGAAGGTCAGGACGACCTTCTGATCATCGTCCGCCGCGTCGAGGCGTTGGGGAAATTCCTGGAGACCGAGGACGGCAAGAATCTGCTCGCTGGCTACAAGCGAGCGACCAACATCATTCGCATCGAGGAGAAGAAAGACGGCCGTGAATACACCGGAGCGCCGGACCCGAAGCTTTACGAGTTGATCGAAGAGGAGACGCTGGCGCGAGAAATCGACCTAGCCAAGACCGCGGCGGCGAGAGCCACTGAGATAGAGGATTTTGAAGCCGCCATGCGTCCCATGGCGAGGCTGCGGTCCAGCGTCAATGCCTTCTTCGACAAGGTCACGGTCAACGTCGACGACAAGCCGGTGCGCGAAAACCGGCTCAAACTGCTCAACGAAATCCGTGAAGCGACGCGCGCCGTGGCTGATTTCTCCCGGATCGAGGGGTGATTGCGTAAAACCCCTTTTGTCGCATAGAACCGAACGGCTCCTGACGCGTTCTTAAGTCTGCCGGTTTTTGCGCAAGCCACGTTATTAGCCGACGGCGTCCCCTTCAACCTTGAGGAACACCAATGGTCATTACCGCTGCCCATATCACCCCGTTTGTCGCTATCATTGCCGGGATACTCATTCTCCTGGTGCCGCGGTTGCTGAGCTACATTGTTGCGATCTATCTGATTTTCGTTGGTCTGGTGGAGCTCAATAGCGTCCACCATTGGTTTCATTGAAGGCTTGCGCTTACCGGCGTTGCGTTGAGCGCCGGCATCTGCATTAAGGATGCGATGCGCTCAAGCGAATGAGACCCCATGGCCAAATCGCGCTCCAAAAGCAGCCGTCCGGCGATAAAGAAATCAAAGCCGCGTGCTGCGGCGTAAACCGCAGCACGACGGGCCGGCGCCGCCAAAAAGAAATGGGTTTACGCATTCGGCGGCGGCAAGGCGGCCGGACGCGCCAACATGAAAAATCTCCTCGGCGGCAAAGGTGCGGGCCTTGCCGAAATGGCCCATCTCGGCTTGCCGGTGCCCCCCGGCTTCACCATCACAACCGAGGTCTGCACGCACTTCTACGCCAACGGCAAAAACTATCCGAAGGACTTAAAGCCGCAAGTTGAAGCGGCGCTCGCGGAGATCGGCCGCATCACCGGCAAAACGTTCGGCGCTGGCGAAAATCCGCTGCTCGTGTCGGTGCGCTCCGGCGCGCGCGCTTCGATGCCGGGCATGATGGATACCGTGCTCAATCTCGGCCTCAACGACACCACCGTCGCGGCACTGGCGGAGAAGTCGGGCGACCGGCGCTTTGCTTATGACAGCTACCGGCGTTTCATCACCATGTACGCGGACGTCGTGCTCGGCATCCCGCACCATCACTTCGAGGATATCCTCGACGAGCACAAAGACCGCAACGGTTACATGCTTGATACCGATCTCGAGGCGCACGATTGGGAGCAGCTTGCCAATCTGTTCAAGCAGCGGGTCGAGCAGGAAACCGGCAGGCCGTTTCCGCAGGACGCGCACGCGCAATTGTGGGGCGCCATCGGCGCGGTTTTCGGCTCGTGGATGAACCAGCGCGCCATCACCTATCGCCGTTTGCACAGCATTCCGGAGAGTTGGGGCACCGCGGTCAATGTGCAGACCATGGTGTTCGGCAATATGGGCGACACATCGGCGACCGGCGTCGCATTTACCCGCAATCCTTCAACCGGCGAACGCAAGCTCTACGGCGAGTTTCTCATCAATGCACAGGGCGAGGACGTGGTCGCCGGCATCCGCACGCCGCAGGAGATTACCGAGGAGGCGCGAAAAGAAGCCGGCTCCGACAAGCCATCGATGGAGAACGCGCTGCCGCACGCTTTTGCCGAGCTCAAGCGCATCCAGGCCGCACTCGAAAAGCACTACCGCGACATGCAGGACCTCGAGTTCACGGTGGAGCAAGGCAAACTGTGGATGCTGCAGACGCGGAGCGGCAAGCGCACTGCGAAGGCCGCGTTGCGGATCGCAGTCGAGCTGGCGAAGGAGAAATTGATCAGCCGGCAGGAGGCGGTAACGCGGATCGATCCTGCCGCGCTCGACCAGCTTCTGCATCCGACCATCGATCCCGCAGCCGAGCGCAAGGTGCTCGCGACCGGTCTACCGGCCTCGCCCGGCGCCGCCACCGGGCAGATCGTGTTTTCGTCCGAAGATGCCGAATTGCTCAAGAGCCAGGGTCATAAAGTGATCCTGGTGCGCGTGGAGACCTCGCCGGAGGACATTCACGGCATGCACGCCGCGGAAGGAATTTTGACGACACGCGGCGGCATGACCTCACATGCGGCGGTGGTTGCGCGCGGCATGGGTAAGCCATGCGTTTCCGGCGCCGGCGCGCTTCGCGTCGATTACCGTGCGCAAACGATGACGGCTGGCGGCACGACGCTAACGAAGGGAGATGCCCTGACCATCGACGGCTCGACCGGGCAGGTGCTGCTGGGAAAGGTGCCGATGAGCGAGCCCGCGCTCGCCGGAGAGTTCGGAATTCTGATGAAGTGGGCCGACGCCGCGCGCAAGCTGAAAGTGCGCGCCAATGCCGATACGCCCGCGGACGCACGCGCCGCTATCAAGTTCGGTGCCGAGGGAATCGGGCTTTGCCGCACCGAGCACATGTTCTTCGAGGAGGATCGAATCCGCGCCGTGCGCGAGATGATTTTGGCGGAGGATGAGAAGGCGCGCCGGCTTGCGCTGGCCAAATTGCTGCCAATGCAGCGGGCCGATTTCGTCGAGCTGTTCAAGATCATGGGCGGCCTGCCGGTGACCATTCGTTTGCTGGATCCGCCGCTGCATGAGTTCCTGCCACATACCGAGGCGGAGATCGCGGAAGTGGCGGCGGCCATGGGCGCCGATCCGAAGAAACTCGCCGATCGCGCCCGCGAGCTGCACGAATTCAATCCAATGCTCGGCTTCCGCGGCTGCCGGCTTGCCATCGCCTATCCGGAAATCGCCGAAATGCAGGCGCGCGCCATCTTCGAGGCCGCAATTGAGGCTGGCCGGGCAACCGGCAAGACCGTGGTGCCGGAGATCATGGTTCCGCTGATCGCCAGCAAAGCCGAACTTGATCTGGTCAAAGAGCGTATCGACGCCACGGCCAAAACGGTCGCGAGCGAAGCGAAGGCCTTCGTCAAATATCAGGTCGGGACCATGATCGAGCTGCCGCGTGCCGCGCTCAAAGCGGGCGAGATCGCGGCGACCGCGGAGTTCTTCTCCTTCGGCACCAATGACCTGACCCAGACCGCCTTCGGCATCAGCCGCGATGACGCGGCAAGCTTCCTGGGAATTTACACGTCGAAAGGCATTCTGCCGGCCGATCCTTTCGTATCGATTGACCGCGAAGGCGTCGGCGAGCTGGTGCGGATGGCCGCCGAACGCGGCCGCAAGGTGCGGCCCAAGATCAAGCTCGGCATTTGCGGCGAGCACGGCGGCGATCCCGCTTCGGTGGAGTTCTGCCACGAGATCGGGCTCGATTACGTGTCTTGCTCGCCGTTCCGCGTGCCGATCGCGCGATTGGCTGCCGCACAGGCGGCTCTGGGCAAGGTCGTCCGCCCTGAGGGCTGACCGACGCTATACCGCTACGCCGGCGAGGAAATCCTCGATGTGCCGGCGAAGCTCTGCAACGGCAGTTTCCACGGATTTCGAGGCATCAAGCGCCACTTCCGCCGAAGTGTGGGTTTGGGTGGCCGCACCGGCGACGTCGTTGAGTAGGTGAGCCATAGTTTGCGTCGCATGAGCCGCACTTGCGACATTGGACGAGATGTTACTTGTGGCCGCGCTTTGTTGCTCGATCGAGGCTGCAACCCCGGAGGCATAGTGCTGAATTTCCTGCATGCGCTGGGTAATGCGGCGGATCGATTCGACGGCGCTCGTGGTCGAGCCCTGTACCGCGAGGATCTGTCCGGCGATCGCCTCGGTGGCCTTGGCCGTTTGCACAGCAAGCGATTTAACTTCAGAGGCGACGACGGCAAAGCCGCGGCCTGCTTCGCCGGCGCGTGCCGCCTCGATTGTGGCATTGAGCGCCAGCAGATTGGTCTGCTCGGCAATGGTCCGAATAAGCTTGACGATATCGCCGATCTTCTGCGCGGATTCCGCAAGCGTCATCATCTCGCCGTTGGTGCTCTGCGCTTCCTTGACCGCCATGTGCACGACGTTGTTGGTCTGCGTAATCTGGCGGGCGATTTCACCGATTGAGCTCGACAGTTCATCGGTCGCAATCGCCGCAGTGTTCACGCCTTGTGTTGCCTCATTCGATGCCGCCACCGCGCCATCGGCACAGAGTGAATTATGATTGGAAGCGGATGAAAGGACGACTGCGGTCGATTTCATTGCCGCCGCGCTATCCCCGAAGGTTTTGAGCAGCGTTTCCATTTCGCCGCGGAATGCAGCGATCACCGCGTCGATCACGCCGCGCCGCTTTTGCTGCTCGGCCATGGAGTCATGCTGCTGCCGCAGTAGCAATTGTTCGGTGACGTCTTCGTGTGTCGATACCCAGCCGCCGCCGGGCATCGGCTCGTTAATGGCATGGACCTTGCGGCCGTCGCTGGCTTCGATCAACCACTTCGAGGTCTTGCCCGCGGCGATGCTGTCCGTGATTTCCTTGACGTATTGATGCGGATCGCGGGTCAGGAAACCGGTTTGTTTGCGGTGTTCCATGAGCGCAAGCAGCGTACAGCCAGGCTTCACCACTTCCGGCGAAAGTCTGTACATACGCAGGTATTGCTGATTGCAGACCACGATGCGCGCGGCGACATCGAACATGCACAAACCCTGCGACATATAGTTCAAGGCGTCAGTGAGCCGGTGAATTTTGACGGCCATGCGCCGGCCGGCAAAGATGGCAATGACCAATAACAGCAATGCGACGGCGAGGCCGGCGGTTTGCCAGTCCGGCAGGTAAGGAAAGAGCGTGTCGGACATGGTCTCGCGGGTTCGACTTGGCGCCAAGTATTCCGGATGTGAATTGCCGTCTGGTTAACAAATAACAACAAACGGCGGCCGGAATTCCGCTCCGTCAAGAAGTTCCGCGCCGGTGGCAACGCCCGGCGACAGATTCTATGGCGATTAACGGGTCTGCAAGGTTAACCGGACAATATCCGAATGTGTCGCATTCGCGCCACTGCGGTAGCGTTTGCTGAGAGTGGGAAGCGTCGCTTCGTTTGAGCGTGCGCGAGGGGTGATGGTTGCGTTCGCGTTAGCGTTGCGTAAACGGCCGGCGAATGCGTTCTCCGGGCTGTTCTGGATCAGCGCAGTCTGCACGGCTTTGATGCCGACCTCGATCGGCTATCAGGATCTTGCTGCATTCTTTGCTCGCCAGCCGGGTGTCTCCCAGCGCTGGCGTGATCATCTGATCGCCTCACCGTTTGGCACGATCCACGCCGCGACGTTCAGCTTTACCCGGCCAATCGGAACGGCGATGCCCGAACCGATCGGCCCCCAGCCCGTCAATTTCCACCCGCGCGCCTTCGACGTGAAAGCATGGCGCGGCGACGATCTGCTGATTGCTCCGCAAGTCCAGGAAATCGCGTACCCGACCGTCAATCGCCGCCTAAAGGGCGATCGTATGCTGCTGCCGCAAAGCGCTCCGGGTCCGAACGAACCCGAGAGCTTGCCGGCGCTCCAGCCAGTTAATGCACCGTCGACGCCGCCGGCCGGCCGCCCGCCCATATCGATGAAGCGGCCGAAGAGCGCGGAACGACTCGATCCGTTGCGGCCAGATCCGACGAGTGACGTGATTGATCAGCGACCGTCAGAGCTGCGCGCCGAGGAGGCGACCGGCGCGGTGCGAACTAATGCCATGGAACAGCACGAAGACGCTGGTGATGCGAACGCCGGTGACGATAGCGCCCTGGCCAATTCGCCGCCGGACATCACAACCGCTGGTGAGAACAATTCGCCCGAGCCGGAATCAGTGTCGCTTTCCTACCTGAACGAAGATGCAGCGGAACGCGACACGCAGATCTATTTTGGCATCGCCACGATGGGCCCGCGGGACGGACTGCAACAT
>JBAUGC010000971.1:0-2399 GCA_049679485.1 Xanthobacteraceae bacterium | reverse complement strand
GGCCAGCTTCTTCGGCCGCCTTCGCGGCGGCTGACCGCGGCGCAAACAGAAGATCGATTTCCTCATCCACCTCATTGGCGAGCGGTTCGAGCGTGACGACGCAGTTTTGACCGACGGTCGCGGAAACCCGGCCGCTCACGCGCAAGCCGGCTCCTTGCCTTCGCACTTCAAAATTTGCCTCAAGGCGCGGCAGGTCACGTAGCCCCGCCAGCCGCGCCACGGCCGTGCGTATTTCCGAGTCGGCGACAAGCTCAAAGCGTTCACCCGTGTCAGGCACATCTTCGAGCGCGACAGTAAACTGCCAGGGTATGGCCGCATATTCTTCGGATCGATGCTCACGCATGTGCACAGGCCTCTGGCCTTGGAAAGGCAGCCTTGCCGGCGGCGAGCGCGTCCTCGTCGCCACCGTCCAACTGGTTTGCTGCGGCACGAGCATAACGCGCCAGCCGCACCGCTCTTTCGTCCACGGCAACGACCCCGAAGATATTGCGCGCCAGTGCCTTCTCAAGCTCCCGCTTGTCGGCCGTGCTCATGGCCGCGTTATAAGCGGCTTGCCGGCCATAAAACGCCTCGGCGAAGTGCCGCATCCTGCGGGGAACCGCCGTGTCGCCGACGCCCATCTCCCGCAGATTGTCATCGAGGTCGCGGCAAAACACATCGAACAGCCGCTGGCCAAGGTTATGGCCTTGACCGCCGGCTTGGTTCGTGCGCCCAAGCCGTTTCAGCAACAGCACCAGATGCAGCACCAACAACTCGAACCGGCCTTCGACAGTGTCGGGCACCCCATAATCGGCATAAAAGGCCGGCGACCGCGCCTGCGCCACGATCATGCCATAGAGCGCATGGATGTTGCGATTGTGGAACCCGCGTCGAAACGCCGTTAATATCATAGAGATAGCCCATTAATCGGCGCCGAAGTTCCAAATCGGCCCGCGCGGTAACTCGCCGCTTGGAATCTTGGGGTAAGGCAGGCGGTGGTTGGACACAAGGTGGGATGGACGGATGCGTGGGGGTGTTGTGCAGAGTAAGGGAGGGCGCGCTGTGGCCTATGTCCTCGCTCTCGCGCTGGTGCTACCGTTGGGCGGATGCATTGGCGAGACATTCCAGCGCGGCTATGTGCTGCCGGACGGCGCCCTAGAACAAATCCGCCTCGGCGCATCACAGGAACAGGTCCTGATCGTGCTCGGCACGCCCTCGACCGTCGCCACCGTCTCAGGTGAAGCGTTCTATTACATCTCCCAGCGCGCCGAGCGTGCGGTTTCGTTCCTGCCGACCCACATCGTCGATCAGCGGGTGGTGGCGGTCTATTTCGACCAAAACCGACGGGTACAACGGGTTGCGTCATACGGAATTAAGGACGGAAAGGTCTTTGATTTCATCAGCCGCACGACGCCGACCGCCGGCTCCGATCTCACCGTCATCCAGTCTTTGTTCGACTCGCTGTCGCATGCCCGCTTGGGGCTGCCGTTCTAAAACGATCGCCAACTGTCCACGACGCCCGCGACAGAGCACGCCAGCCGGTTGTCGCCTGGCTGAATTGCTTTAGTGTGCGAGCACCGCAAGCAACAGCAGCGCCACGATGTTGGTGATCTTGATCATCGGATTGACCGCCGGGCCCGCTGTATCCTTGTATGGATCGCCGACGGTGTCGCCGGTCACGGCCGCCTTGTGGGCGTCGGAGCCTTTGCCGCCGTAGTGGCCATCTTCGATATACTTCTTGGCGTTATCCCAGGCGCCGCCGCCCGACGTCATCGAAATGGCAACGAACAGACCGGTCACAATCACGCCAAGCAACATCGCGCCAAGCGCGGAGAAGGCTGCTGATTTGCCGGGCGCGCCGCCGCCGGCGATGAAATAGATGATGAAATAGCCGACGATCGGCGACAGCACCGGCAGCAGCGATGGCACGATCATCTCTTTGATCGCGGCTCGCGTGAGCATGTCGACGGCGCGGCCGTAATCCGGCTTGTCCCTGCCCTGCATGATGCCGGGTTTTTCGCGGAACTGCCGCCGCACCTCCTCGACGATCGAGGCGGCGGCGCGGCCGACCGCCGTCATGCCCATGGCGCCGAACAGATACGGTAACATGCCGCCGAACAGGAGCCCGGCGACGACATACGGATTAACGAGGGAAAAATCCGGCACGACGCCCTGGAAATACGGGTGCTTGTCCGCGCCGGCGATAAAGAACTTGAGGTCCTGGTTATAGGCGGCAAACAGCACCAAGGCGCCGAGCCCGGCCGAGCCGATGGCGTAACCCTTGGTCACCGCTTTGGTGGTGTTGCCGACGGCGTCGAGCGCGTCGGTCGATTTGCGCACTTCTTTCGGCAGACCAGCCATTTCGGCGATGCCGCCGGCATTGTCGGTGACCGGGCCGAAGGCGTCGAGCGCAACGACGA
>JBAUGC010000970.1:0-2197 GCA_049679485.1 Xanthobacteraceae bacterium | reverse complement strand
AACATGCGCATTCGGGTGAAGGCGCCGACCGACGAAGCGACGCCGGTGCCGTCAATCATCGAAGTCTTTCCCGGCGCCGACTGGTTGGAGCGCGAAACTTACGACCTATACGGCATCGTATTCACCGGCCATCCGGACATGCGGAGAATCCTCACCGACTACGGCTTCGAGGGGCATCCGCTACGCAAGGACTTTCCTCTCACCGGCTTCGTCGAGGTGCGCTACGACGACGAACTCAAGCGCGTGGTCTATGAGCCCGTGCGGCTGACGCAGGAATTCCGCAACTTCGATTTTCTTTCGCCCTGGGAAGGGACCGAGTACTTGCTGCCCGGCGATGAAAAGGCCAAGGCTGGCGGCGACAGCGGGCAGGGGTCCTCGTCATGAAAGGCACGATCAAGCCCGGCCTCATGCACCGCTTCGTGTATAGGGTGCCGGAGAACAAGACGGTCCCCTACACCTATCCGGAGTCGCCCGAGATCGCGTCCATGCCGAAGGTGTTTGCCACCGGCAACATGATCATTCTGATGGAGTGGACCTGCACGCAGCTTCTGGCGCCTCATCTCGATCCTGGCGAAGGCAGCCTCGGCGTCCATGTTGACGTGAGCCATCTCGCGGCGACGTTGCCGGGCCAGACCGTCACCGTCGATGTTGAATGTGCGCAAGTCGTTGGCTCGCGAGTTTCGTTCAACGTGAAGGCACACGACGGCATCGATCTGATCGGTGAAGGCCGGCATGACCGCTTCGTCATCTCCTGGGACAAATTTAATGCGCGGCTGGCGTCGAAGGCCACGAAGGTGAAGGAACTGGCCTGATGGCAGACGCCGCCACCAGAAACTTCACCATCAACTTCGGGCCGCAGCACCCGGCGGCGCACGGTGTGTTGCGCCTGGTGCTCGAACTCGACGGCGAGGTCGTGGAGCGCGTCGATCCACATATTGGCCTCCTGCACCGCGGCACCGAAAAGCTGATCGAGCACAAGACCTATTTGCAGGCGATCCCGTATTTCGACCGCCTCGATTACGTGGCACCGATCAATCAGGAACACGCGTTCTGCCTGGCCGCGGAGAAGCTCCTGGAAATTCAGGTGCCAAGGCGCGGCCAGCTGATCCGCGTACTTTATTGCGAGATCGGCCGGCTGCTCTCGCACCTCCTCAACGTCACGACCCAGGCGATGGACGTCGGCGCACTGACCCCGCCGCTGTGGGGCTTTGAAGAGCGCGAGAAGCTGATGGGCTTCTACGAGCGCGCCTCGGGTTCGCGGATGCATGCAGCCTATTTCCGCGTCGGCGGCGTGCATCAGGATCTGCCGCCGAAGCTGATCGACGACATCGGGGCGTTCTGCGATCCGTTTCTGAAAGTCTGCGACGATCTCGAAGAGTTGCTCACCGACAATCGCATCTTCAAACAGCGCAACGTCGATATCGGCGTCGTGAAGCTCGAGGACGCCTGGGCGTGGGGTTTCTCCGGCGTCATGGTGCGCGGCTCAGGTGCGGTCTGGGATCTGCGCAAGGCGCAGCCCTACGAATGCTATTCCGAAATGGATTTCGACATTCCAGTGGGTAAGAACGGCGACTGTTACGACCGCTATTGCATCCGCATGGAAGAGATGCGCCAGTCGATCCGCATCATGAAGCAATGCGTGGAGAAATTGCACTCGGCCGAGGGGCAAGGGCTGGTCGTGGTCGACGACAACAAGATCGCGCCGCCGCGGCGCGGGCAGATGAAGCGCTCGATGGAATCACTGATCCATCACTTCAAACTCTACACCGAAGGCTTTCACGTGCCGGCGGGCGAAGTCTACGCGGCGGTCGAAGCGCCGAAGGGCGAATTCGGCGTCTATCTGATAGCCGACGGCAGCAACAAACCGTACAAGTGCAAAATTCGCGCCCCGAGCTTCGCGCATTTGCAGGCGATGGACTTTCTGTCCCGCGGCCACATGCTCGCCGACGTGTCGGCGATTTTGGGCAGCATCGATATAGTTTTTGGCGAGGTAGACCGATGAGTGGGTCTGCGCGCGTCAAGCCGGGCTCTTCCTCCCCCTGCAAGGGGGAGGATAGGTGGGGGTCTGCGGCTTCACGGTTCTCGCGGATGCCCGGGGCGACCACGCGCGCCCGCCGCTTGCGCCGGGATGCAACGCGAGCTGAACGGAAACTTTGGTATGTGCTTCAACGTGGTCAGATGTTGGGCTTGAGTTTTC
>JBAUGC010000969.1:0-7435 GCA_049679485.1 Xanthobacteraceae bacterium | reverse complement strand
CTTGCACTCACCGCCACGAGCCGGCCACCGGAATATCAGGGCGTGCTCGCCGCGCTTGCCGGCTCCGATCCCAAGGCAGCGCACAACCTCATCACTGACCTGCTTTCGATCGCCGGCATTGCCGCGGTGGGCGGCCGCTCGGTCGGTGAGATCGCCGACCGGTTTCTCGAACAATCGGCGCACGGCACCGGAACGCGACTGCCGCGCGAGACCCGCGCGCTGATCGAACGCTTTCTTGCGCTGCGCGGCATTCCCGACGAAGCGGCCGCCGAATTGCGCACGCTCGCCGCCGACGCCAACCTTTCGCTTGGGCCCGCGATCGATCTGTTCGAGACCCGCACCGGCTTTCTTGCCGCCCAGGGCGTCGACGTCGGCGCCATGCATTTTTCCACCGCGTTCGGCCGCGGTTTCGACTACTACACCGGCTTCGTCTTCGAATTACACGATTCCCGCGCCAAGGGTCCGCTGATTGCTGGCGGCCGCTACGATGAACTCCTGACGCGATTGGGCGCGCGCGAAGCGATTCCCGCCGTAGGTTTTGCCGCCTCCGTCGAAGAACTCGCCGCCTGTGGAGGTCCCGCATGAGCGCGCCGCTCATTCTCGCGGTGCCGTCCAAGGGACGCCTGCAGCAGAACACCGAAAACTTTTTCGCAAGTTCAGGGCTTGAACTCGTCAAGCCCCGCGGTGCGCGCGAGTATCGCGGCGCCATTGCCGGCTTCGACGGCGCGGAAATCGCTTATCTCTCCGCGGCCGAGATCACCGCGCAGCTCGCCCAAGGCGCCGTGCATCTCGGCATCACCGGCGAAGATTTGGTGCGCGAGATGATCCCCGACGCCGATCGCGAGGTCGTGTTTGTCGACCAGCTCGGCTTCGGCTTCGCCAATGTCGCCGTCGCCGTGCCGCAAGCCTGGATCGACGTCCGCAGCATGGCTGACCTTGACGACGTTGCAACCGCGTTCCGGCTCAAGCACGAGCGCAAGATGCGGCTCGCGACCAAATACGCCAATTTGACGCGCGGGTTCTTTGCCGAGCACGGCGTGGTAGACTACCGCATCGTTGAAAGCTCGGGCGCGACCGAAGGCGCACCGGCGGCCGGCACCGCCGAACTGATCGTCGACATCACCACCACCGGCTCGACGCTCGCCGCCAACGGGCTCAAGGTGATCGACGACGGCATTATCCTCCGCTCGCAGGCAAATCTCGTCGCCGCACGTGCGGCACAATGGGAGACCGCGCATCGCGAAACCGCGCGGCTTCTGCTCGACCGTGTCGACGCGCAAAAGCGGGCGCACGCCTACCGCGAAGTGCGCACGCGCTTTGCTGGGTTGAACGATGCGATGCTCAAGACCGCGCGCGAAAAATTCGGCGTCGCCGCGCCGTTCGGCGGTCCAACATCCTCAGGCATGCTAACGCTACACTGCCCGCCCAAACACGTGCACGGACTGGCGAGCTTCCTACGCGAACACGGCGCCGAGGCGGTATCGGTCGCCGCGCTCGAATACGTCTATTCGCGCGATAATCTGCTCTACACACGGCTGACGGCGGAGCTCGACCGGAACGCTCCCGCCGCCGGCAATTAGTCGCGTCGCACCAGGCCGTCGCGATGCCAGCTGATGGCATCTTCGAGGCGGTCGTCGCCCCAGAACAGCTCTTCGCCAACAACAAAGGTCGGCGAACCGAAAATTCCCAGTGATCTTGCGGCGTCGGTTTCAGCCAGCATGGTTTCGTTCACCGCCGGCGAATTCGCCAGCGCCAGCACGCGCGCCGGATCCTGGCCGATGTCGCGCAGACTTGATGACAGATTGGGCTCGCTGCCGGTCTCCTCGCCGGCCTGGAACCATCGCCGATATGCCGCTCGCACGAAGTCGGCGCCCCAGCCCTCGCGCATGCCGACAATGGCGACGAGATTGGCCGCGACCGATTGTTTGGCCGGATAAGGTGCGGGCAGCTCGGCCGGCAAACCGTGCATTGCCGCGCGGCGCTCGATGTCGCGCCACATGTAGCGGGATTTCGCGGGCTTGTCGGCGAACGGAATATGCTTCATCTCTTGCAGAATCAGAAGCAGATGAAACGGCCGCCAGCGAAACGCGATGCCGCTTGAGCGCTCCACGTCGGCAAGCCGCATCACGCTCAAATAAGAATACGTGCTGCCCATGGTGAACCAGAAGTCGATCGGACCTTCGGCCATGTCGATCCTCCCGCCACTCGGACGCGGTGAGCATCGAACGCCGGGCTGAGGCGGTCAAGGAGTAAGCCCGCTTGGACAGTGCCGTGGAGAAGCCGATTCTGCTGCGTCGCGACGAACGCGACCGGGGCGTCGTCGCCTATCTGACCATCAATAACGCGCGCCATCTCAACGCAATGAACAGTCCGCTGATGGATGCGCTCCTCGCAACGATGGCGGAGCTTGCCGCGGACGAGCGCCTGCGTGCGGTGGTGCTGACTGGCGCGGGGCCGAAATCGTTCATCGTGGGCGCCGACATCAACGAAATGGCCGGCATCAAAGACGCCGCGCAGGCGACAGCCTTCATCACCCGGCTGCATCAATGCTGCGAGGCGATCCGCAATCTTCCGGTGCCGGTGATCGCGCGCATCCACGGCTACTGCTTCGGCGGCGGACTCGAAATGGCGGCGGCCTGCGACGTGCGGATTGCGTCGGAGCCGGCGGTATTCGGCATGCAGGAGGTCAAGCTCGGTATTCCGTCGGTTATCGAAGCCGCGCTCCTGCCGACGCTGGTCGGCTGGGGACGAGCACGCGAGATCATGCTGCTCGGCGAAACCTTTACGGCCGCGCAGGCGCAGGCGTGGCGGTTGGTCGAGCATGTCGTACCCGCCTCTGTGGTCGATGAAGCGGTCGAGAGCTGGGTCGGCAAGCTCCTGACTTCGGCGCCGCGCGCAGTGCGGCTGCAAAAGCGGCTGATCCGGCAATGGGAAGACCTGCCGCTCGCGGCCGCCGTGCAAGCGGGCATCGAGGCCTTCGCCGAAGCTTACCGCAGCGACGAGCCGGCCGTCGCCATGCGCGAATTTCTCTCAGAACAGCGGGCGAGAAAAAACCGCAGGTAGCGCTCGGAACATATTCGGGACGCGGATGTTGGCCTCTCCCCTTGCGGGAGAGGGCTCCTCCGCGACTCAACTGGCACCGTGGGTGAGGGGTCGGGCCGCTACCCCTCACCCAACCGTGTTTTGTTGAACCTCCTGCGATGCCCTCTCCCGCAAGGGGAGAGGGCACGACAACGGCGCCGCGATTTAGCTCACACGTCCCGTTGCGCCTCACTCGCGGGCTTCGCGCGCACCCGAAACACGAGGAAGTGCGACAGCGAGAAATTGACCACGAAGCTTGCCAGCACAGCGAGCGCCTTGGCGAGCCAGACTGGCAACAGCAGAACTTCGGCGGCGACCAGAAGCGTGGCCGTATTCGCGAGCCATCCGGCAACGCCGGAGAGAACGAATGCGAAGTAAGCGCTCCACTTCAGCTTGCGGCCGGATTCGGCAGCGAACGTAATCGACGAGTTCATGATGTAAGAGCCGGTGACGGCGACGATCCAGGAGATGGTGTTCGCCGCGATCAATAACAGCGTCGCGGCGCCGCCGCAGCGGCAGAAAGCCGACAGCGAATCGAAGCTGGCCAGTGCAGTCGGCCAATCGTTTAGCCCGGCCCGCGCCAGGAGAAACACCCCATAGTCGACGGCGGTGTTGACCACGCCGACCAGGCCGAAGGCGATCGCCTTGAAACCAAGCGCGCGGTTCTGCCAACCGGCGAGAAGCCTGGCGCGCGCCCGGTCGTAGCGGGGAATTTGGGTCATTTCTGCCTTCGCATACCACGTCCGGCGCTATCTGCCAGCGGGGCCGACGCCGCGCCTGCGGCGCTACGCCCGCGACGACAGCCGCACGCGATTACGCTATACATCAGCCGCGCAAGGAAGGGCCCAGGTGGTTAACGCGATAACCGAACCAAGATCGGCGGACGGAGCGCGCGGCGCTGGCCGCGGACTTTCGATTGTTGTTCCGCTGCACAACGAAGCCGCTTCACTTGCGCGCCTGCACACCAGGCTGGTCGAGATTGCGCGGTCGCTTGGCGCCGACCGCGGACTTGCCTGTGAAGTGATCTATGTCGACGACGGCAGCCGGGACGACACGCTGGCGATTGCGCGGGCGCTGCCCGCGAGCGCGCTCGACGTGCAGGTGGTGTCGCTGTCGCGCAACTTCGGCAAAGAGGCGGCGCTGCTCGCCGGCCTCGATCACGCGCGGCTCGGCGCCGTGATCTTCATCGACGGCGACGGCCAGCATCCGCCGACGCTGATCGAGACGCTGGTCAGCCGCTGGCTCGACGATGGCTACGACGTGGTCTTTACCGCCAAAGCCCATCGCGCCAACGAGTCGGTGGCCCGGCGCCTCTTGGTGAAGAGTTTTTACGTGCTGCTCAATTGGGGCGCACGCACCAAGATCCCCGAGGACGCCGGCGACTTTCGGCTGTTATCGCCGCGCGCAGCCGACGCGCTGCGGCAACTTCCCGAGCGCAACCGCTTCTTCAAGGGCTTGTCGAGCTGGATCGGCTTTCGCCAGATCCGCATCGACTATGAGCCGGACGCGCGCACCGACGGCCGGACTACCTGGAATCTGCGTTCTCTGATCGGCTTGTCGATCGACGGGTTGACCGCGTTCTCGGTAGCGCCGCTGCGGGTCGCTACCCTCCTCGGTCTTATTCTCGCGCTGATCGCGTTTCTCTACGGCGGACAGATCATTTACGAGACCATGGTCTATGGCCAAAAAGTCCCCGGCTATCCGTCGCTATTTGTCGGCGTCATGGTGCTCGGCGGCGTGCAGCTGATCATGCTCGGTGTGGTCGGCGAATATATCGGCAAAATCCTCTACGAGCTGAAAGGCCGGCCGGTGTACTTCGTGGCCGAGCACGCCATGAAGCGGCACGAGGAAGAGAAGCAGCCTGCAAGCAACGCACGTACTGCGGCGGAGTAGCCCTCGCAGTTCACCGTCATACTGAGGTGGCCGCGGAGCGGCCCTCGAAGGATGCGGCCGAAGCGCCGCGGCCGTCGTCCTTCGAGGCTCGCTGCGCTCGCACCTCAGGATGACGGAAAACAAATTCGCGTTGCTCGATCAGATCACAATGACCTTGGTGCCGACCTTCACGCGGTTGTAGAGGTCGATGACATCCTCGTTGCGCAAGCGGATGCAGCCCGACGACACCTGGGTACCGATCGTCCACGGCTCGTTGGAGCCATGGATGCGATAGAGCGTCGAGCCGAGATAGATCGCGCGCGCGCCGAGCGGATTTTCCGGCCCTCCGGGCATGAAGCGCGGCAGGTCGGGCCGCCGCTTGAGCATGTCGTCCGGCGGCCGCCAGTCCGGCCATTCGCGCTTCGCCGAAACTTCCTTGATCCCGGCCCAGGCGAAACCCGGGCGGCCGACGCCGATGCCGTAGCGCAACGCCTTGCCGCCATCGAGCACCAGGTAGAGAAAATAGTGTGGTGTATCGATGATGATCGTGCCTGGCGGCTGACCGGCCGCATAGTCGACGACCTGACGATCGTATTTCGGATCGACCGTGATCGGCTGCGCCATGTCGCCACTGCTTGAGGGCGCATACGCCGGCGACCAATCACTGCGCGCGAACAATTGCGACAGGAATGGCGGCAGCTGATTGTACTGCGGCGACTGGTTGTATTGCGGCGGCTGATTTGCGGCCGGCTGCGGCATCGGCTGATAAGCGCCCGGCGGTGGCCCGACCGTCTGCTGCTGGTAATAGACCGGCGAAGGTTGCAAGCCGCGGCCCTGCTGCGCCGGAGCGGGTGCATAATATTGCGTGGCTGGCGGCTGATAGGAGCCACGCTGTTGAGCGGCGGCAGCCGCGTACGGCTGCGGTTGTGGCTGCTGATAAACTCCGGCTCGCTGTGCGGGTGCTACAGCGTAATATTGCGGCGCTGGTTGTTGGTAGCCACGAGGCGGCGGTGATGGCGCAACCGCATAATATTGCGGCGCGGATTGATTAGCGCGCCGCTGTGCGGGTGCCGGCCGGTAGTAAGCCGGCGCGGAATACGCGGGGGCTGAATATCTGGGCGCTGTCGACGTTGGCGCCCGATACCTTGGCGCCGGCTGATAGGTGTACTGCCCCGACGCGTCGCCGAAGGTATGGGCAATGAAACCGCTATTGACGCCACTATTCTGGTTTCCGGAATAGATCTGCCAGCCGGGATCGAGGAGCGTGGCCTGCGCGCGGGTCTCGGATGCGGTCAATAGTGGCGCCGCGCCTGCCGCTAAGACAGCAATCACCATCCACGCAAAAACAGACATGCGCCGCATGCCGCACCCTGTACTCGGATTTCAGTCCGGCCGGCAGGCCGAACAACTCACGAACTGCCGCGACGAGTACAGGCGCAAACACCGACTGTTTGGTTAATTTTTTCCGGCGCGCGTTTGGCGGCCGCTTATTCGTACATTGTTCAGCAAGTTATAGTTTATTTTGCGTAAAGTGCGTTGCTGCGACTAACCGTTGGCCTCGATCCCAACACTTGGCCAACGTGAACGTGACATTAAGCGTCGGGCGCTAATGTCGCGCGCGAAATTGGTCGGTGATTATGGCCGCGCCGCGCAAGGTTTTCCGCATCGAAGAGATGGCTGCTGCGCAGCGCCTTGCGCAGGCAGACGACGCACCGGCACCGGGCCTCGCCGAGATCATGCGCGAGCTTGGCACGCTGCGCGCGATGCTGACGGACCCATCACCCCGGCAACCTTCCGGATCAAGCGCGTTGCCGCGCCATGAAGTCGACCGGCTTGCCGCGAAGCTTCAGCTCATTCGTTCAACCATCACCGGAGCCGCGCCCGAGCAGGCGGGCTTGAACGGGTCGCGTTCGCCGGGAGCTCCCGCGACGCGCATCGCCAACGAGCTGGAAGCGGTGATGCGAGGCGGCGAACAGGCGACGCAAAAAATTCTCGCCGCTGCCGAAGAAATCGATCAGGCGGCGAACAATCTGTCGGCCGCGCTCAAGGACGACAGCGAACAAGGGCTCGCCCAAGACATCCGCGACCGCGTGATCGCGATCTTCGAGGCCTGCAATTTTCAGGATCTGACCGGCCAGCGCGTTGCCAAGGTGATGGCGTCGCTCGAACGCATCGAACAGCAGATCACCCGCACGCTCGACGAGCTCACCCGCGAAGGTGCGCCGCCGATGCATGGCCCGCGCCTCGACGACGATCCCGGCCACGTCTCGCAAAGCCAGGTCGATTCGTTGTTCGCCGGCCGCGAAGTTAAATCCGCGTGATGGCGTTGCCTTAGTGGACTGCAGGCGACCGCTTGGAGCGGGCAACGCCTTCTGGTCCGCAGCGCACGTAAACGCCTACGCCATAGCGGGTGGCGACTTCGGGATTCATCCACCGCATCACAATGCTGCGGCCGTCGAAAGTCACGATCTCCCGATCCTGC
>JBAUGC010000968.1:0-8651 GCA_049679485.1 Xanthobacteraceae bacterium | reverse complement strand
TCGTCGGCGTACCGGTCGTCGGTTGAACAAATGGTTACGATGGCTTTGAGTGCCGGGGGACGGCGCGCCGCGATCTGAAGTCCATTGAACCCACCCCAGGAGATTCCCATCATTCCGACGGCGCCATTGCACCAGGGTTGTGCCGCGAGCCAGGCGATCAGCTCCACGCCGTCGTCCTGTTCCTGCTTGGCGTACTCGTCGAACAACAAGCCCGTCGATTCCCCGCTACCTCGAAGGTCGACGCGGACGCCCGCGTAGCCGTGACCGGCGAGATAGGGATGAGTGAGCGCGTCTCGTTCGTAAGTTCCGTCGCGCTTGCGATACGGCAGATATTCCAGGATTGCGGGAACCGGATTCTGCTCGGCATCCTCCGGCAACCAGATGCGAGCCGCCAGCGTCGTACCGTCTTTCAACGGTATCAACGTATGCTCGATGACCCGCACAGCTCTGGGGAAGTTCGTGACAATCAAAGGGACACTCCCATCGGCAACGACTACGGAACCCGCTGAGACGGTCAACCGGTGCGCCCGGTGAGACCCACGCTAAGTGCCAGCAGTAGACATATAAGGCCCGGGATGTTCCGTAAGACTACGCTGACCTGACTACTTCGGGACTCCTTCTGGATGCGCCTCGGCGTATTTTTTTACCGCGTCCATCGTTCGAACATTCTCCTTCTCGAAGGGATCGGTAATTAGTCGTCGGAGCGGACGAAGGATTCCAGGCATGGTGATGTCAAGAACCAGCCAGCGATTGACAAGCGTGCTTTGCCCCTCCCATTTTTCGAGGGAATAGTGAATGTGCACGTCAACTGTCGCCCGCAACTGGCCTATGTGGATGACGTGGTGGAAGTCGATCGAGCCTGGAGGTTGAAACCCGATCACGGTGCCCCACCAGTCTTTTCCGGGCTCGGCGGGTTTCCCGTCATGATACTTACTGCCCAGTTGGACGGGGTATGGCACGACATCCGTGGTCTCTCCGAACGCGTCGGATTGAGGAAGCCAGCGTCCATAATTCGGCATGTCCGACAGCAATTCGAAGAGCACTGCTGGCTGAGCGGCTACCTTCGCATTGTAAAATCTGTGCCACTGTGATCTTGCCATTTTAAAGTCCTGTCGGGTGGCATAAATATACCGGCTGAAAAACATCGATGTTTACCGCCCACCGACGAGCGAAAACCCGGTTGCAATCAGCCCATTGAGAACTCACGCGCCGTGTTTGTCGATCATGCCCAAGATCAAGGCATCAACGCTGTAGGGTCCGGCGCCGGCCGAGACGACCGTGATCAGCATGAAGACATACAGGAGTTCGGGCAGATAGAGCCAATTGTCGATCCGGTCTGCCTTATCGATCGGATGCATGACTTTGATTCGCTGCGGTCCCGACGTGACGATGGCGACGAGACTGATGAAAAGCAGGCCAAGCGCGGCCAGCGGTGCGAGGAGCCCGATGACGACAGCGGCGCCGGCGGCGAACTCGACACTCGGTACCCACCATTGGTTAAAGCCCACTGCGTGAATGCCGAGTCCCTTAAGTTCATCGGCCAGGACGCGATGGCGCTCTGCGTTGAACAGTTTGTGATATCCCGACAGCATAAAGAATAGCCCAACCGCGATGCGGTTGAGCGTGAGTGCGATGTCGGTCCATCCGACACCATTGAACAATATATCCATCATCGTCGTTGTTCTTTCCCGCGCCGGTATGGCGGAAGCTACCCGCTTGGTGGCCTCGATTTCATAGCGAACATCTCAGCGGATCCGCTCGACCCATTGAGCGCGCGAGGGCCCCGGCTCGAAGGGATCGCCGAAGTACTGCGTCTCACGGGCAACCTTCCCGTCTCTGAACTCCATGACACTCACTGTGTAAGTCGGCGCGGCGTCGTATGTGAGGATAAGTTCAGTGACCCAAAGGTCGGCCGCACCGAGTACGCGCTTCACCGTAAAGCGCTTCTTGCTCGGCTGCGCAAAACGAGACGCTTGAATATTGCGCCGGCCGCGGATCCGCTCCCCGGACTGCGGGTACTCAAGCACTGCATCGTCCTGGTAAATCTCGTGCTCTGTCTCGAAATCATTCGCGTCCGAGGCTGCCCAGTGGCGATCCAAAGCCGCTCGAATGTTCTGGTCCTCATTCATTGTCTTCTCTCACATCGCGGTGCAGGGCTTGCTATTTACACCCCCGGGCTAAAGTTTAGCCAAGAATTCGAGAATGAAGTTTGCAATCTCATCGTTCTTTTCATCCAAGGCGAAATGGCCGGCATCGAGCAGATGGATTTCGGCGTTCGGCAGATCGCGCTTAAACGCCGCTCCCCCGGGAGCGATGAACGAGGGATCGTTCCGTCCCCACACCACCAAGGTCGGAGGCTTGTGTTCGCGCAGCCATGCTTGCCACGCCCGATATGAAGCAACGTTCGTCCGGTAATCATAGAGCAGGTTCGCCTGGATCTCGCGTTGTCCGGGCAGCGATAGGTGAGCGTACTCGTCGGTCCAGGTGTCCGGGTTATAACGTTCGGGACGCGAGGTGCCGAGGGTGTGACGCTGTTGGGTCGCTGTGAGCGACACGAACGCATCGAACACTTCAGGATGCGCTTTCGGATCGGCCCAATATTGCGCAATGCCGGCCCACTTGGCGCCCAGGCCTTCCTGATAGGCATTGGCATTCTGTATGATAAGCGCCTGCAGCCGCTCCGGATGCGCCGAAATGATGCGAAAGCCGACCGGCCCGCCATAGTCATGAAGATAGAAGGTGTATTTGTTGATCTTGATTTGCTCGAGAAGATCGTTGGTCGTCTTGGCTAAGTTGTCGAAGGTGTACGCATACGACGCTGGTGGCGGGGCGTCACTCTGACCAAATCCTGGGAAATCCGGTGCTATCAGATGATAACGTGTGGCGAGCAAGGGGATGAGCGTATCGAACTCGCGCGAGGAGGAGGGGAACCCGTGCAGGAGCACGATCGTCGGCGCGTCCTTCGGACCAGCTTCGCGATAGAAAACTCCGACGCCATCAACCGTTATGCGATGATAGGTCGTTGTCGCGGATGTCGACTCTAGCAAAGTGGCCTGCATAGCACGACCGACGGTTGGCTTTACACACGAGGGTGCGACTGAGCTGCGTTTCTTGGATCATCGGCAGCCTCTTTGTATTCGAGGCCTAACGGACCGATGGCAGTTACCTGCGTGACGTACTCGCCCGACTTTGCCCAGTGGAAGTGCCACGTGTCGCCGGGCAGAACGATAACGCTGCCGGGCGGATGTGCCTTGAGGTCTTCCGCCTGGAATCGAGCGCCCAAGCCGATGTAGAAAACACCAGAAATGACCGTATAAATTCGATCCTCAGGGTGCCTGTGCGGCATAAGCTTCACGCCAGCGGGCACCTTGACCCTGATCAGGTAAGGTCCGGCTTGAGTAGGCTCTCCAACAAGCACGGCCAGTCGCGCGGACGGCGGAAACGCCGGGAACGGTTTCCAATCGATATCTTCCGGGAGAATCGATTTGAAAACGTCTTCGCCTGGCTGGTGGTCTCTCACCATTGCGGGCTCCCAATATCTTGCATCACTTGGCCGGATTTGACGGATTTCTCACGGTGCGTAATGGGTGAATAGGTAATCGCTCGCCTTGGCGGGCACGTGGCAGGCAAAGCAGTCTTGCACCACCACGTGGGCGGGTTTGCCGGCGTCAAATTGAGCGAACCCCCAGCCGCCGGTCGCGGCGTACTTTTTCGAGTCTTTGACCATGAACTGAACGTTCGTGGGGGACCCGGCAACAAAAGATTGGGCACGGCCAAAGGCTTTGTTGTTTTCCTCCGACGGGACATAACTCCAGGCGAGCCGGGCAATGATCGTGCCGTCGGGGAACGGAAGTTTTCCTTCCCGATAAGCCTTGATCGCCACGTCGTTGCCGAGAACGGCGCGCAAATCGTTGAGGTTGCCTTCTTCGTGGGCCACGGAGATCAACCTCCAGTCACGGTATCCGGAGGGCATTTTGCCTCCTAAAACCGGCGATGCTTTGTCTTCGGCATGCCCGGGCGCGAACGGAGCCGCCGTCAGCGCGATTGCAATGGCGAGTACCAGAATCGTGAGCAGTTTCATCGTGTGCCCTCTCATGACAAACAAACGCCGGCCAATAGGCCCAGCCGTGACGCGAGTCGGCCTGAAAGATGCCAGCGCGATCTGCTTCTGCATCACGCTTCTCGGAGCGCCGATTCAAGAATGGCGACGTCCTGATCAACCGTGCCACCGCTTACGCCGACGCCCGCGACCATTTGGCCCTCGCTCGTGAGCGGTGCTCCGCCGCCCATTGAACAATACCGTCCGTCCGACAATCCCATCAGAGGGAAGAGCGGCTGCCCGGGTTGCACGAGCGGAGAGAGGTCGGCCGTTTTAAGTCCCACCAATGCGGACGTGTATGCTTTTCGCTCCGACAGCTCGATCGAAAAGGTCGGGGCTCCGCTCATGCGGTGCTTGAGAATGATGTTGCCGTGAATATCGATAACGCAAACGGCAACCGGTACCTTGGCCCGCGCCGACTGCGCTTCGACGCGGTCGGCAATATTCTTCGCAAAGGCAAGCAAATCCATGGCCGATGTCCTCTCTGATGCCCGTTTCACGCAAGGGAAAATTCAGGTTCGCGTCCTTCGAGCGCGTCGTCCTTAGTGGCCGAGGCGCCCCAAATAGGACCCCAGCTGATTTTCTGCGTCTCCGGGCCGGTGAAACCCCAGCTCAAACAAAGCCTTGATTTTGTCCTGCGCAGCCGGCCGGCCGATCGAGGTCATGCAGGTGTCCCAACCGGCAGCGATCTCGACACCCTGCGGCAGGCTCGCGGCATTCACGAGGCGCTTCGTGTTCGCTATCGCCCACTTGTCAAACGACGCGATGCGGCTCGCCAGCGCATCGACGAAGCTGTCGAGTTCACTGTCCGGCAGCGATCTGTTCACATAGCCATAAGCTTCAGCCAGCTCTGCTCCGATGTCGTTGGAGCTGAGCAGCACCTCTAAGGCTCTTCCCCTGCCAATCAGCCGTGGCAGGCGCGCCATAGGGCCGCCCCCGGCGACCAGGCCGACGCCCACCTCCCATTGCGACAGAAGCGCCTTCTCGCGGCTCGCGAAACTCATGTCGCAAGCCAAGGCGATCTCACTTCCGTTCCCGGTCGCGCGCCCGCGGATCAAAGCAATCGACACAACGGGCATCCGCGTTATGCGGACGAGTATGTCCGGCCACGCCTCCAGTCCCGTCGGCCCTTGAGGGATGCTGGTCAGATCCTTCATGTCGGCCGAGAAATCACTGTGATTGAGGAAAAATCCTTCGACGACACTGTCGAAGACCAGGACTTTGACCCCTTCGTCAGCCTCAACGGCTGTGATGATCTCTCGAAGCTCGCGAACGAACTGCGGGCCCAGTAGATTCAACGGCGGATTGTCGAACGTCACCCGCCAATAGGCGGCCGATGGGCGAGTGACTCGAATCTGCGCTTTCTCAGTCGGAGCATGCATCAGAGCCTCCACGTGTTGTTCAGATGTATCGGTTACGATCGATCAGGCTGCCACTTTGTCTTCAGGCAGAGGACCCGCAATTGCCGCACGTCCGACCACGTATCAGAGATAATCAGGAGAGGCGCCCGACAAAGCGCCTCGCCGACGGTGAGAGGCGACCGCAGCTATAGAAAATCAGCAGTCGCTCGATGAATATTCGATCTACGACGCCCGAGCGGTCGGAGCCGGTTTGGCCTTTTGCTTCACCGCTGCCGCGAGCGTCTTCGCGGCAGGGCCGGAGGAAGCTGGATTCTGTCCGGTGATCAGCAAGCCGTCGCTGACCACGTGAACCCCCCAGTCCTTTACCTTCGAGAAGACGGCGCCCAGTTTCAACATCTCATCTTCGACAAGGAAGGGCACAACTTTAGTGAGACCCATCTCTTCCTCCTCGCCGTTGGTGAAGCCGGTAACTTCCTTGCCTTGAACCAGAAACGCGCCGTCCGGCGCCTTGACGTGACGCAGCGCCCCGGTGGAATGGCACACGATGGCGATTGGCTTGCCGGCGGCGAGGAAGGACTCGATCAGTTTGATGGAATTCTCGTCTTCTGCGAGATCCCACATCGGGCCATGGCCGCCCGGGTAGAAGACGGTGTCAAAGTCTTCTTGCTTGACGTTGTCGAGGAGAACGGTCTTGCCGAGCTGAGCTTCAGCGGCCGCGTCCTTCTCGAACCGGATCGTCAGAGGCGTACGGGACTTGGGTTCGTCACTCTTCGGATCGAGCGGCGGACGGCCGCCTTTCGGCGATGCAAGAGTGATCTCGACGCCTGCGTCCTTGAAAACGTAGTAGGGGGCTGCAAGCTCTTCGAGCCAGAATCCGGTCTTTCGTCCGGTGTTACCCAGTTGATCGTGGGATGTGATAACCATCAGCACTTTCATGACTTTCTCCTTTGTTATAGCCCTTTTCCAGGCAGAAAATACGGCGAGGCCGGCGGCTAGATTGACGGCGATCGCGGCGACGAGGGCGGATCGACCGGAGCGCGAGCCACGAGATCGCAATCACGATCACGCCCGTCGCAACGCCGTTGAGCGTGAACCCGGCTTCTCGCGGATCGCGACAGTCGCTTTATGGCCGGGTTCGATTACACCGTGATGATCAAGAATTGGCCAAACTTCGACGATCCGGTGCAGGTCTGAAGAATGCGGCTTTGATGATTGACACGACCTTTCTCCTCGCCACGAGATAGATCCAATCGTCTTTTAGGTTGCGACGCTTTGCCGACCGTCTATGGTGACTTCCCGAAGCATGATCTCCTTCGACCCCAAACTCGCGTCGAAGCGACAAGTTCCGCCGGCACCTCGTCCGTGACAGCCGGACCGCCGTTGCGAATGACGTCCATGTCAGCATGCTTAAGGTCCAATATTCATTCCCCGGCGGTCGGAAAGTCGGGGATCATGCGCACTTAGTCTCGGATTATAAGCTTTGGCGTATTGCCTATTTGACTTCAGCGCTCCAACGATAACGCTCATTACGTCCTGCAATTTGCTCGTCCGCGGCGCTCGCTGGACGCCCAATTCAACCGTGACCCGTGTAAATCCGGCGACAAACTGCGAGGTCCGAGTCAAAATCGGATTTGGAGTGCTTTTTTGCCTACGACGGCACCAGGCTGCTAATCAATGATCAGCGGCGAGTTCGGCGCGTCGCCGTTTTTTTGGGGCAGCTCCACGTCAAGCAAAGCGCTTGAACGTTAAGACCGTACTCTAGGCTTCGTTGGGGCAGCTGTCGATGAGCCTGTCGATCACAAGTACGGTAACAGACCTAGTCGATGTCTGTTGACTGAATGAACAGGTGCGACGACTCCTTCCGCTATTCTTTCGCTATTTGCTGCGATGCATGAGTCTGCAATTGGCCCGAAACCGAAGTGCCGCAACGTGTACGTTCAGTCCGCTATCGAGAAAAACGGACATGACTCGGACGTCGCCGAAGGACCGAGTCTGACCCGTACCAGTCATTCCAATTGTGAGGTAATCTCATCTCCTGTTCTTCTGGAATAGCGGCCCAACGGCAATCACAAAGGTTGCGCGATTACGGAGGGGCTCGTGAATATTTTTCTCGGCCTGGCACCGTTCATTGCCTTCTTTGTGGTGATGCGGCTCGTATCGCCGCTGGCGGGCCTTGCCGCCGCCTTGGCGGTCTCATTCCTATTATGCCTTCACCAATGGTGGCGCGGCGAACGAGTGAAGGTGCTTGAAGTCGGCAGCTTGCTTCTGTTCGGCGTGCTCGTACTCTACACGCTGATAGCGGTCCCTCATTGGTCAGTGGCGACGGTGCGGATTGCGGTCGACGGTGGCCTCTTTACCATTGTGCTGGTGTCGCTCGCGATCGGCGTGCCGTTCACCTTACAATACGCGCGTGAGCGCGTCCCGAAGGAATACTGGAATTCGCCGCTCTTCCTCAGCACCAACCAGCGGATCACGGCTGCCTGGGCGGCGGCCTTTGCGGTGATGACCAGCGCCGACGCGGCCGCTGAATTTGTCGAAACGATTCCGCTTTGGATCGACGTCGTGGCTACGATCGCCGCATTCGTCGCGGCCGTGTGGTTCACGCAATGGTACCCGGCCGTAGTGCGCCGCCGTGTCGAGAGTCTCGGTCCACCTGGCGCATGACTCAAGGCCGGTGGGTTGTCAGCGAGATGGCGGACAATCCGCAGCAAATTAAATCTCTAGCCGGCGACGTCGGTTGCCAAAAATACGGCGACCACCCGCCAAGCACCGCCGGACCTGTTCCAGACTGTGAGTGCCCGTGCATCCGCTATCCGCAGGACGTCCCCGACCTGGACATCGATGCGGAGCGTATTGAAAACCAAAGCGCTGTCGCCGATCGGGACAATGGTCTGGTCCTGCCGCTCCTATCGCACTCGAAACATCCTCCGCCATGTTGGTCTCCATTGTGTTGCCGGCGCCCTCCGTGTCGGCCAGCGTCGCGATTTCGGTGTGCCCAGCTCGTCGCTTTAGCGACTGACCAAATTCGGCAGCGATGAGAGGTAGAGCGGACATGCCTCGGACATCGCCGAAGGACCGAGTTTGACCCGAAGCGACATTGGCACGCCGCGCCGATCGCTATTCGACGCGTCAGCCGCGAATTCGCATTAAAAATACTAGACTAGGTCCACTATGCCGCTTCTACGGAAGCC
>JBAUGC010000967.1:0-3908 GCA_049679485.1 Xanthobacteraceae bacterium | reverse complement strand
GCTCCTGACGGTGCGCTTCGCAACATCGTCGGCATTCGACGCCGTGATCAGCGAGTTAGGCGCCAGCGAGCAATGCTCTCCGGCACTGGCGTTCGTACGTCTCCTCGAAGTGCTGGTCGATCGAATGGCGGACCTCCTTGAGAGCAGCGGCCGCGATCTCGACGACGCGTCGCACGTGATATTTCGCCCAGATGCTCCGGAGCTAAAGTTATCAACGGAAACCGCGCAACTGCGCCGGCTCATGATCCGCACCGGCGGCACCAGCGAGCGCATGGCACGTATCCACTACACCTTGGTCTGCCTCGACCGGATGGCAAAGTTCACGGTCGAGCGGGCCCGCGAATGGATTGCGCCGGATCTGCTCCATCGGCTGGAAGTTGTTAGCTCCGATATTGCCTCGCTCGTGCATTTCGCCGAAGGTCTCGTCAGCCGGGTGCAACTCCTCCAGGATGCCGCGACCGGCATCATCAGCATCGACCAGAACGAGGTGATCAAGGTCTTGACCATCGCCTCGGTCGTGGGAATTCCTCCGGTCCTCGTCGCCGGCATCTACGGGATGAACTTCAAGGGCATGCCGGAGTATGATTGGGCTTGGGGATATCCCTACGCCCTGGCGCTGATTGTTGTCACGGGGCTGTTGCCGCTCATCTGGTTCAAGTGGAAGGACTGGATTTGATCGGACCGCGGCCTTTTCACCAAATCGATCATGGAGCATGTGATGGAAACGCGTGAACTCGGACGTTCGGACCTGAAGGTTTCCGCGCTTGGGCTTGGTTGCATGGGCATGTCGGAATTCTACTCCGGCCGCGACGACGATGAGGCGATCGCGACCATTCATCATGCCATCGAGCGCGGCGTGACGCTGCTCGATACTGCCGACATGTATGGCGTCGGCCGCAACGAAGAATTAGTCGGCCGGGCGATCCGCGGCCGCCGCGACAAGGTCGTGCTGGCGACGAAGTTCGGATGGGCGCGCAGTCCCGAGGGCGCGATGCTCGGCGTCAGGGGCGACCCGGCCTATGTGCGCCAGGCCTGCGAAGCGAGCCTGAAGCGGCTCGGCATCGACGTCATTGACCTCTACTATCAGCACCGGGTCGATCCCAAGACGCCGATTGAAGATACGGTTGGCGCCATGGCCGACTTGGTGCGTGATGGAAAAGTCCGCCATATCGGCCTGTCGGAAGCAGCACCTTCGACCATCCGGCGCGCCGTCGTCGTTCATCCGATCGCTGCATTGCAAACCGAATATTCGCTTTGGAGCCGCGACCCGGAAGGCGAGCTGCTTGCAACGGTCCGCGAGCTCGGTCTCGGATTTGTCGCCTATAGCCCACTCGGCCGCGGCTTTTTGACAGGGCGATTCCAAAAGCTCGATGACTTGCCCAATGACGATGCGCGACGAAACATGCCGCGTTTTCAGGGCGAAAACTTCCAGCGCAACGTCAGCCTGATCGGCAAAGTCGAGGAGCTGGCTCGGGTCAAGAATTGCACACCCGCGCAACTGGCGCTCGCCTGGGTTCTTTCCAAAGGTAAGGATATCGTGGCGATCCCCGGCACAAAGCGCCGCAGCTACCTCGACCAAAATCTCGGCGCGCTCGACATTCGGCTTACGCCTGAGGATCAAGCAGCGCTCGACGATGCGATCCCTACAGGCGGCGCCGCAGGCACGCGCTACCAGGACACGGGAATGCGAACCGTCAACCTCTAGGGTACCAGTGGACAGTCACTGCGGATTTACGCGGCTCTCCATCCGCACAACCCTGCGCTGGCCTTATTCGCCGCGGCGCCGGAACTGATTCAAGTGGAAGGATTGGATTTAGCCAACGGCAAATCGTCATATTTATAGGGAAGTTGGACCGGCTAGGACAACCGACGAAAGCATATAGCCATGAAGAACGCAGCCAGCGCCAAAATGGGGTTCGTTTTCGTCTTGTTGGTCATCCTGTTGCTTGTCGGATTGCCGATCGCCGTATGGCTCGATCTGCGCAGTCTCGCCGACAGCAACCTTCGCCGCCAGGCCAGCGATCTTAATTCGATCATCACCAGCGTGCGGAGCTATTACGCCAGCAACGTTGTCGGGCGCATTCTAGCGGCCCCGCCCGGAACCACTACGCGGGTGGTGCACAATTACCAAGATATTCCGGGCGCGATTCCGATTCCGGCGACGCTTTCACTGGAACTCGGCAAAGTCATCGGCGAACAGCAGCACAACATTGGCTATCGCTTCGTTTCCGATTACCCATTCGCTAACCGCGCCCCGCATCCGCTCGACCGGTTCGAGACAGATGCCCTTCGCCGTCTTCGGGAAAATCCAAATCAGATGATTTCGATGTCGTCGAACTCCCCATTCGTCGACCAGGTTCGCTGGGTGGCGCCAGTCATTATGGCTCAGGCTTGCGTGAGCTGCCACAACACGCATCCGGAAAGCCTCAAACGCGACTGGAAAGTCGGTGACGTGCGTGGCCTGCAGGAAGTCACGATTACCCAGCCGATCATCGGCAATATCTTTGCGTTCAAATACCTTCTGGCGTACTTCGCGCTCGTCGCCCTGGTCGGCTTTACCTTCATCGTATTGCAGCGGCGACAGGCCGGCGTAATCCAAGGCATGAATAGCGAACTCGAAACGGCGAACGAGTTTCTCGCCTCACTGTCGATGAAGATATCCCGGTACCTGTCGCCACAGATCTACAAGAGCATCTTCAGCGGTCAGAAGGATGTAACCATCCAGACCGAGCGGAAAAAACTCACCATCTTTTTCTCCGATATCCAGGATTTCACCGCGACCACGGAGCGGCTGCAACCGGAGGAAATCACGGCGCTGCTCAACGAATATTTCACCGAAATGTCCAAGATCGCGCTGAGCCATGGCGGCACCATCGACAAGTTCGTCGGCGATGCCATGCTGATCTTCTTCGGCGACCCGGAAACCAGGGGCGACGCCGAAGACGCCAGAGCGTGCTTGCGTATGGCGATCGAAATGCAGGATCGCATCGCCGGGCTCAACGCCAAATGGCGTAACGCCGGCATCGAGCAGCCGTTCCGCGTGCGCATGGGCATCAACACCGGCTATTGCAACGTCGGCAATTTCGGCAGCGCCGATCGGATGGACTACACGATCATCGGCGCCGAGGCCAATCTCGCCGCGCGCCTGCAGGCGGTGGCGCAGGCCGGCCACATCGTGGTCAGCTATGAAACTTACGCGCTGGTTCGCGACGCAGTGGTCGCAAAGGCGCTGCCGCCGATTACAATGAAGGGCATCAGCCGCGAAGTCATACCCTATGCGATCAGCGGCATTCTCGATGCCTCCGGCCAGACAGTCCAGGTATTCAGCGAGCATCAAACCGGACTGGATTTCTACCTCAACGCCAACATGATCGACGCGAACAACACCGCCCACATCCGCAAGGTACTTGAGGACGCGCTCAAAGCACTCGACAAAGCTGTCCCGGTAGCCGCCACAAGTTAGCGCATCAGCGCACCGCCATCGACACTGATGGTCTGTCCGGTGACGAAATTACTGTCGTCCGAGCAAAGATAGATCAGCGTCGAGAGGAGATCCGCCGGCAGCTGTTCGCGCTGGATGGCGCGGGCGGCGATGCCGGCGGCGCTCGCTTTACCGGTCCACTCCGGATTGACTTTGACTTTTTCGCTCATGGTCAACCCTGGCGCAATGGCATTGACGCAGACGTTGTACGGCCCAAGCTCGCGCGCGAGCGAGCGCGTCATCGAGACCACCGCGCCCTTCGAGGTGACGTAATGCAAGAGATGCGGCGTTCCTTTGAACGCCGTACCGGACGCGATGTTGACGATGCGGCCTTTCTTGTTCTCGATCATCACCGGGGCGACGGCCTTGGCGCACTGAAAGGTCCCGCGCACGTTTACCGCCATCACCCGATCCCACTCCTCCTCGT
>JBAUGC010000966.1:0-18648 GCA_049679485.1 Xanthobacteraceae bacterium | reverse complement strand
GTCGGTGTGGAGAAGCAGGGAAACTCGATCGTGGCGAAAGTCGCATCGAGCGGGAGGGTCTCACAGATTGCTGGAACTCATCTGCTGGTCGCGACGGGTCGGCGACCAAACACTGACGACCTTGGCCTCGACAAGGCGGGTATCGACGCAGACGCGCGAGGGTACATCCAGGTGGACGACCAGTTACGTACCAACATTTCCGGGATCTGGGCGATGGGCGACTGCAATGGTCGAGGCGCGTTCACGCACACGTCGTGGAACGATTTCGAGATCGTGGCAGCGAATCTTCTCGACAACGATCAGAGACGAGTGAGCGACCGCATCACGGCCTACGCGCTCTACACCGATCCGCCACTTGGCCGCGCGGGGATGACGGAAGCGGAAGTCCGCAAGACGGGCAGGTCTGCGCTGATCTCGACCATGGCAATGAAGGACGTCATGCGCGCGTATGAGAGAGGTGAGACCAAGGGTTTCATGAAAATCCTTGTGGATCGAGATAACAGACAAATACTAGGCGCCTCCTTCCTGGGACTCGAAGGTGACGAGGTCATCCATTGCGTGCTCGATATCATGTACGCCAAGGCGCCCTACACTGTGATACAACGCGCAATGCACATTCATCCCACGGTGTCGGAGTTTATTCCGACCATGATGGATAAGCTCAAGCCGCTGCAATGATCGGGCAGCGTTGCGCTGAAGCAAACGGAACTCAGAGAGGAGCCTATGAAGTCCGAGAGGGATGGTATCAACCCGGCAGCCAAGCCAAGCGGAACAGGTTGCGTCGAATGCCTGGCTCAGGGCGGCTGGTGGCTGCATCTTCGCAGATGCGCCGAATGCGGTCACATCGGTTGCTGTGACACTTCACCAAATCAGCATGCATCGAAACATAACGCCGCTACGGGTCACCCGATCATCACCAGCTTCGAGCCCGGCGAGGAGTGGTTTTACGACTATCGTACAGAAGAATCCTTCGCCGGCCCGAAGCTTCACGCTCCTCACTGTCATCCGTTGGATCAACCAGCGCCCGGACCGTCCGGCGCGGTGCCTTCACACTGGCAAACGCTGCTTAACGAATAGGGGGCGGCTCTTTGGCTCGGGCCACAAAGGGCATCTTCGAAAACGTTATCGCCTAACTCCGATGGCGCAGCGCGTCCACTAACAAGCCAAAGGCAGCTGAAGACTGGCGCCGGCTGGGGTAGCAGAGGTGATAGCCCGCGTAGGGAGGCACCAATCCGGCACCCGCTTGAGACGGCCCTTGGCCAGATGCGGCCGCGCGAGGTCCTCCGGCACATAGGCCAAGCCGAATCCGGCAAGCGCCGCATTGAGCATCTGGAATGTGCCGTTGAAAATGAGCTGACCTTCGACCCGGACTTTAAGTTCGCGGCCGCCTTTTTCGAATTCCCAGACGTATAAGCCGCCGTGCGTGGACAGCCGCAGATTGATGCAGTCGTGGCCGATCAGGTCCTGCGGTCTCTTGGGTTCTGATCGTCCCCGGAAATAAGACGGCGCGCCCACGACCGCCATGCGCATGGCGGGTCCGATACGCACCGCGATCATGTTCCTTCGCCACTTGCTCGCCGGCACGCACGCCCGCGTCAAAACGCTGGGCAACGATGTCGGTCAGGCCGTTGTCGATGAAGACTTCGACCTTGACGTCACGATAAAGCCGCAGGAAGGCGCCACACGCCGCTTATTTCCGCAGGCCGTCCAACAAGGCTTTGTGAAAATCGTCCGGAGCCTGGATTTGCGGGGCATGACCCAAATCCGGGAACTCGACCAGCCGCGCTCGCGGCATGCGCGCCGCCGCCGCCTTCCCCAATGCCGGATAATTTCCCAGCGTGGCGCGGACGTCGGGCGGCGCAACGTTCTTGCCGATCGCCGTCGTGTCCTTGTCGCCAATCATCAGCAGCACCGGCACTGAAATCTTTTCGAATTCATAGAACACGGGCTGGGTGTAGATCATGTCGTAGAGCAGCGCCGAATTCCACGCCACAACGTCGCGCCCGGGTCCGCGATACATTCCCGCCAGCATTTGTACCCAACGCTCATATCCCGGTTCCCATTGTCCGGCGTAATAGGTCGTGCGCTCATAGTCGCGAATGCTGTCGGCGGTGGTTTTGAGTTCCTGCCGATACCACGCGTCGACGCTTTGCCAGGGGACGCCCTTTGCTTCCCAAACCTCAAGCCCGATCGGATTGACGAGCACAAGTTGTTCCACGTCGTCGGGATACATCAGCGCATAGCGCATGCCGAGCATTCCGCCGGTCGAATGTCCGATCATCGTGACGCGGTTCAGTCCAAGCGAAGCCATGAGCGCACGGGTGTTGCCCGCGAGTTGCTGGAAACTGTACTGGTAATGCTCTGGCTTGCTCGATTTGCAGAAGCCGATCTGATCGGGCGCAATCACCCGATATCCTGCGTCGCGCAAGACCGCAATTGTGTCTTGCCATGTCGCGGAGCAAAAGTTCTTGCCGTGGAGAAGGATTGCCGTCTCGCCGTTCGGCACCGCCGGTTTCACGTCCATGTAAGCCATTTCCAGGGTCTCGCCCTGGGACGTGAAGGAGAAATGCGATACCGGCCAGGGGTACTCGAAGCCTTCCAATCGCGGCCCGTAAGACGGATTGTCGTTAGCAGCCATTGCGTGAGAGAGCGCGCCTGATGCGGTGCCTGCACCTAATGCCAACATATATAACACGGTGCAGAAGCGCATGCTCATCCTCGGCGTTACAATTTAGCTGACCTTGTCGACTTTCGCAGCCTCACCACGGAATGACCTTGCGATCGCGTACGAACTTGCCGGTGAGGCTTTGCGGCGCATCGAGCGCAAGCCACACGGCAGTGTCCGCGCCTTCGGCGACGTCACGGGTGGCATGCCGGCCGCCCATGTCGGTCTTCACCCAGCCCGGACACACCGCATTGACCGCGACGCTGCCGCGCAGCTCCGCCGCCAAAATCGCGGTCACGGCATTGAGCGCGGTTTTTGAAATGCGATAGGCGGCATAACCGCCGTCATTGTCGTTGAGCGCGCCCATGCCGCTCGACATGTTGACGATGCGCGCGGATTTGCTCCGCTTGAGCAACGGCGCGAGCGCCTGCGCCAGATGCAGCGGCCCGAGCGCGTTGGTTTCCAGCGTGGTCCGGACCGTTGCGAGTTCGACCTGGAGCGCCGGCGCTTCGCCCTTGGCAATGATCCCGGCGTTGTTGATCAGCACGTCGAGCCGGCCGTGCTGATCCTTCACGGCATCGCGCAACGCGGCAACGCTCTGTGCATCGGTGACATCGAGCGGTTGAAACGCGGCGGCAAGTTTCTCCGCGGCGAGTTTTTTGATCGCGGCCGCGCCGGCAGCGGGTTTGCGCGCTGTCAGAATAACGTTGGCGCCGCGGGCGGCGAGCTGGCGACAGATCTCAAAACCGATGCCCCGATTGCCGCCGGTGACGACGATGACCGGGCCATCCCCCATGCGCGCCATGCGGCTTCACGCCGGCTGCAGCAGCTTGAAGGCGTGGAACCAGTCGTTGCGGATAAAGCCCGGGATGCACCAGAGCATGCACAACGGCTCGATCGCGCGGGCGGCTTCGGCCTTGCCCATATCGGCGGTCTCCCAGCCGAACTGATCGCAGATGCCGCGTACGGTCGTCTTTGGCGTTGTCATCGTTGCCGCAGATGAACATGGTCGGCTTGCCGCCGGGAAATTTCGGGTTGATCATCGCCGCGTTGCCGACGGAATTGAAAGCTTTGACGAAATGCACGTCGGGCAGCGCGCTCTGCAACCGTTCCATCAACGATTGATCGAGATTGGTGAAAAATTTCAGCACGCCGTTGGCGGGCGGCGCGTCCGCAATCGGATTGGTGGCGTCGATGACCGGCTTGCCCGCCATATTGGCCGCACCGGCGGCCTTGAGCGCGTCGAGCGCCACGGTGCCTTTGACCGCAAGCACCACGAGTTCGCCGAACTTCGCAGCATCGGCAAAACTGCCGGTCTGCGCGGCTTTATTTTCGCGACGAAGTCCTTCAGCTTGCCGGTGTCGCGGGTGCCGAGCATGACCTGATGCCCATGCTTGAGAAATCCGCCAGCGAGAGCTTTCGCCACGTCACCCGATCCAAGAATCCCAACTTTCATAATCGTCCTCCCGCCTGGCGCCCGCACCCCGCGTGGCGGCGCAAGTTGACGTAAGTATCGATGGCATTGGCGCCTCGGTTATATATTTGGCCGCGAAGGCCGCAGAGGAAGGGGCTGTGCCGCGTCCCTTGTTCGACATATCCGGTCGCTCACCACTGCGCGCAACGAACCGTTCACTAATCGGTCCCGGATTTGATCTGCCGCAAGGCAACGCGACGATTTTACGCCGATAAGCGCCTCGACAATTATGCTAGAACCACTCTAAAAAGAGCCCGCTGCCGGCTCCCGCCGTCCCCGGAAGGGAAATTCATGGATTACAGTGCCTACTTTACCGCCGCGCTCGCCCGCCTGCACAACGAGCGGCGCTATCGGGTGTTTGCCGACCTCGAACGAATCGCCGGCCGCTTCCCGCATGCGGTCTGGCATTCGCCCCAGGGCCCGAAGAACGTCGTGATCTGGTGCTCGAACGACTATCTCGGCATGGGCCAGCATCCGAAGGTGATCGGCGCCATGGTCGAGACCGCAACCCGGATGGGCACCGGCGCCGGCGGCACCCGCAATATTGCCGGCAACAATCACCCATTGGTCGAACTCGAGCGCGAGCTTGCCGATCTGCACCGCAAGGAAACAGCGCTGGTGTTCACCTCCGGCTACGTCTCCAATGAAACCGGAATTTCGACGCTTGCCCGGCTGATGCCGAATTGTCTGATTTTGTCAGACGCCTTGAACCACAATTCGATGATCGAGGGCGTGCGGCAGGCGCACTGCGAGAAGCACATTTTCCGCCACAACGATTTGGCTCACCTCGAAGAGCTATTGGCCGCCGCCGATCCGGATCGGCCGAAGCTGATCGTGTTCGAGAGCCTCTATTCGATGGACGGCGACGTCGCGCCGGTGAACCGCATTTGCGACCTCGCTGATCGATACCGGGCCATGACTTATATCGACGAGGTGCATGCGGTCGGGATGTATGGCCCGCGCGGCGGCGGCATCAGCGAGCGCGACGGCGCCGCCGGCCGCGTCGACGTGATCGAAGGCACGCTCGCCAAAGCGTTCGGTTGTCTGGGCGGCTATGTCGCCGGATCGTCTGCGGTGATCGATACCGTGCGCTCCTACGCGCCGGGCTTTATTTTCACCACCGCACTGCCGCCTTCGGTCTGCGCCGCGGCGACCGCCGCGATCCGGCATCTGAAATCCTCACAGTGGGAACGCGACCGCCATCAGGATCGCGCCGCGCGCACCAAGGCCGTGCTCGCGGCCGCGGCGTTGCCGGTGATGACCAGCCCCACGCACATCGTGCCGGTCTTTGTCGGCGATCCCGAACTGTGCAAGGAAGCAAGCGATCTTCTGCTCGCTGAGCACAGCGTTTACATTCAGCCGATCAACTATCCAACGGTGCCGAAAGGTAAGGAGCGGTTGCGCATCACGCCAAGCCCGTACCACGACGACGGCCTGATCGACGCGCTTGCCGAGGCGCTCGTTGATGTCTGGCACAAATTGGGGTTGCCGTTTAGAGAACGCGCGCTCGCCGCGGAGTGACGGTCCTTAGCTCTTCTTCACGATCCGCCGCGCTGCGATCGCCACCGTGAAGGTGACGACGAGAAAACGCGCGACGTGGTGCGCCCCGACATAGACCGGATCGAGATGGAGCGCGAGCGCGAGCACCATCATCGTGTCTTGCGCGCCGGGCGAAAACGCAACCACGACGTTGGCGGTCGGAAACGGAAAGAAATGCGCCGCGATCAGCGCGAACAAAGTGGCGATCGAGAGCGAGACGGCGAACGAACCGAACGCCGCGCCAAGATAGCTGACGATCAGCCGCGGCGTCGTATTGGCGAACCGCGAGCCGACGACCGCGCCAAGAACGACAACCGCGGCGCTGCCGATCCACCACGGCAACACGGCTTGGGCGAGGCCGGTGCCGTGCAGGACCGCGGATCCGGCCATGGCGCCGAACAGAAGCCCGCCTGGAAATCTGATGCGCGCCATAGCGAGGCCGGCGGCGACTGATACGACCACAACGATCAGCATTTCCGGCAACGCAGAAAGGCCGGCCGGCCCGCGCGCGACCGGTATGGCCGGCGCGACCAATCCAAATAAAGCGAGCCCGCCGGGTATGCCGACGGTCAACAGCAGAACGCGCATCGTCTGCACAATCGCGATTGCACGCAGGTCTGCGCCAAGCTCGGTCGAGAGCGCAATCACCTGGATGAGCGAGCCTGGACTTGCACCCATGAGCGCCGAGAGCCGATCCCAGCGATGCACCACCCGCAGATAGGTCATAGTCGCCGCAATCATCACGACCGAAGCCACCATCAGGATTGCGACACTCGCCGGGTAGGTGGTGAAGCCCTTGAGCGTCTGCGGCGTGACCACGGCGCCAAGCAGGATGCCGACGATGACGTAGCAGACCCGCGCAAGCCCGACCGGCACTCTGACCGGACGCCCGATCAACGCCGCGATGGTTACCGCGATCACCGATCCGGAAACGAGGCCGGCGGGAAAACCTAACAAGGTAAATATGAGGCCGCCGGCGGTCGCGATCAGAAGCGTTTCGGCGGGCGCTATCAGCGCGCGTAGCGGGGGAAGGGCAGGCCACATCGGCTCCAGCATCAATGCCGCCTGCCGCCAGCGCGGTCAAATGACGCTGCCGCAGCCACACAATGTGCCGGGTGCATGGCGCAGCGACTGGGCACGGCTGGCGATACCGGCCGATGGACAGCCCCGCTAAACTATGGTGATTTAATACAAATTAAGCGCACCTGAGGTTGCAAAAGCGCCGGGGTCGACCAGGGAAACGCCATGCTGCAGGGCTGGGTCGTCGTCGTTATCGCGCTCGCCTATATCGGCTTTTTGTTCCTGGTGGCGAGCTACGGCGACCGGCGGCATGAAGTCACGCGCGGCAACCGCGCGCGACTTCTGATCTATCCGCTTTCGCTGGCGATCTACTGCACATCATGGACGTTCTTCGGCTCGGTCGGCGTTGCCGCGCGCACCGGTTTTGATTTTCTCACCATCTACATCGGCCCCGTATTGATGGTCGGGCTTGCCTATCCGCTCATCATCCGCATCGTCCGCCTCGCCAAGGGTCAAAACATCACCTCGATCGCCGACTTCATCGCCGCACGCTACGGCAAGAGCCAGGCGGTCGCGGCGACTGTGGCGCTGATCGCGATCGTCGGCATGATCCCCTACATCGCGCTCCAGCTCAAAGCGGTATCGGCGTCGGTCGGCACCATTCTCGCGGCCGCCTCAGCGGGGAGCGGCGCGGCGCAACCGCTGCTGGGCGACATCGCGCTGTTCGTCGCGCTGTTGATGGCGGCGTTTGCGGTGCTGTTCGGCACCCGCCACATCGACGCCACCGAGCATCAAGATGGGCTGATGCTGGCGATCGCGACCGAGTCGGTGATCAAGCTCGTCGCCTTTCTCGCCGTCGGAATCTTCGTCACCTTCGTCATGTTCCCAGGGCCGCTGGCGCTGTTCCAGGCCGCGCTGCAACAGCCGCAGACGGCCGCGGTGCTAACTCACCCGCCTTCGGCAGCTACGTTCCTCGCCATGACCGTACTGTCGCTGTTTGCGATCGTGTTGTTGCCGCGGCAATTCCACGTCGCCGTGGTCGAGAACCACAGCGAGGCCGAAGTTCGCCGTGCCGCCTGGCTGTTTCCGGTTTATCTCGTGCTCATCAATCTATTCGTGATGCCGATCGCCATGGCCGGCCTGTTGACGTTTCCAGCCGGCGGCACCGACGGCGACATGTTCGTGCTGGCATTGCCGTTGAAAGCCCATTCCGAGCTGCTGGCTCTGATCGCATTCGTCGGCGGGCTCTCGGCCGCAACTGCGATGGTGATCGTCGAATCGGTCGCGCTTGCGATCATGGTGTCGAACGATATCGTGATACCGCTGGTTCTCAAGCGCCGCGCGGCGGGCTCCGGCGAGCCTAGCGACGCCGGCGCGCAACTCCTGACCGTGCGCCGCATCGCGATCTTCGCCATTCTGTTTCTTGCCTACATCTATTATCGCTCGGCCGGCCCGGCGCAGCTCGCTTCTATCGGTCTGCTTTCATTTGCCGCCGTTACCCAGTTGACGCCGGCGTTCTTCGGCGGGTTGATTTGGCGGCGCGGCACGGCACAGGGTGCGATCGCCGGCATGACCGCCGGCATTCTGGTTTGGGCCTACACGCTGTTGCTGCCGAGCATCTCCGACGCCGGCGTTATCGGCGAGCTCCTCAGCGACGGGCCGCTCGGTCTCGCCTGGCTCCGGCCGCAAGCGTTGTTTGGTCTTGATCTGCCCCCGCTCGTTCACGGGGTCGTTCTCAGCCTTGTTGCGAATATTGTCCTTTATGTCGCCTGCTCGCTGGCGCGGCGGCCGACCGCGATCGAACGCGTGCAGGCCGATGTATTCGTGCCTTCGTCGCTGGCCCCGATGGCGCCGAGTTTCCGGCTGCGGCGCGCATCGGTCACCACCGAGGAATTGATCGCGACGATCGCCCGCTATCTCGGGGAGGAACGCACGCGCGAATCTTTCGCCAGCTTCGCCGCCTCGCGCCGCGTCAGCCTGGCGCCGCAGGTCGAGGCTGACTTTCAGCTGCTGCAATACGGCGAGTATCTGTTGGCTTCGGCGATCGGCGCCGCGTCGTCGCGGCTTGTGCTCTCGCTCCTGTTGCGCAAGCGCACCGTGTCGACCAAGGCGGCGCTCAAGCTGCTCGACGACGCCAACGCGGCAATTCACTACAACCGCGAGATCCTGCAGACCGCGCTCGACCATGTGCGCCAGGGGATCGCCGTTTTCGACAAAGACTTGGCCCTGGTCTGCTGGAACCGGCAGTTCGGTGAAATCTTCGATCTGCCGCATTCGCTCACGCGTATAGGTATCGCGCTCGACGAGATCCTTCGCCATATCGCGAAGGAGGGCGCGGGCGATGTACGCGATCTCGAGGAGGAGATCGGCCAGCGTGTCGCCAAGTACACTTCGGAAGCCGAGCCGTTTCTCGAGCGTATTGCCGAGCGCGGGTTGGTAATCGAAGTCCGCGCCGACCGCATGCCCGACGGCGGTCTCGTTACGACGTTTACCGATATCACACCGAGCGTGAAGGCCGCCGAGGCGCTGGAGCGCGCCAATGCCACGCTGGAGCGGCGCGTCCGGGAGCGCACCGGCGAGTTGACGCGGCTCAACGCGGAGCTTGAGCGCGCCAAGGCCGAAGCCGACGATGCCAACGTCTCGAAGACCCGCTTCATCGCCGCGGCAAGCCATGACATCTTGCAGCCGCTCAACGCTGCGCGGCTTTACGTTACCAGCCTGATCGAGCGGCAGGACGACGGCGAGGACGCGAACCTGGTGCAGAATATCGACGCGTCACTGGAAGCTGTCGAAGAGATATTCGCGGCCCTGCTCGACATTTCGCGGCTCGACACGGGTGCGATGCAGCCGGAACTGACCGATTTCCGCATCAGCGACTTGCTGCAACGGCTGGAAGTGGAATTCGCGCCGCTCGCGCGCGAGAAGGGGCTCGATCTCATTTTCATGCCCTGCTCACTCGCGGTGCGCTCAGACCGGCGGCTGCTGCGGCGGCTCTTACAGAACCTCGTGTCTAACGCGATCAAGTACACACCCACCAAGGGCAGCGTGCTGGTCGGCTGCCGGCGCCGCGGCGCGCGGCTGCGCATCGAGGTATACGATACCGGCATCGGCATTCCACACGCCAAGCGCCGCGCGGTGTTCAAGGAATTCCACCGCCTCGATCAAGGCGCGCGGGTCGCGCGCGGTGTGGGGTTGGGCCTGTCGATCGTCGAGCGCATCGCGCGCGTGCTCGACTGTGAATTGGCGCTCAAATCCAGCGTCGGCCGCGGCTCGCGGTTTTCCGTCGAGGTGGCCCGGGCGACCACCGCGATCGTCGAGCCGGCGTTGCATGCCGTTTCGAAAGCCGCCACCGGGCAACTTGCGGGCACCGTTGTGCTCTGCATCGATAATGAGCGAACCATCCTTGACGGCATGCAGACGCTGCTCGGCGGTTGGGGCTGCCGCGTGCTCAAGGCTGCGGACCTTGCCGAAGCGCTGGCGGCGATCGTGAGCAGCGGTCTCGAACCGGACGGACTTCTGGTCGACTACCACCTCGACGGCGGCAATGGTCTCGGCGCCATCACCGAATTGCGCCGCCGCTACGGCCACGACCTCAGCGTTATCCTGGTCACCGCCGATCGTTCCGTGCATGTCCGCGAGGAGGCCCGCGCCGCCGGCGTACTGGTCCTCAACAAGCCGGTGAAGCCTGCTTCGCTCCGCGCCCTCATGACGCAATGGCGTGTGCAGCGCGTGGCGGCGGAGTGATCGAGCGAGGCTTCAAGTAAATTTTGCAAATTCTGCGACCACCCGCTCGTAGACCTTGCGCTTGAACGGCACCACAAGAGCCGGAAGGTTTTGCAGCTTTTCCCAACGCCACTCCACAAACTCCGGCTGGTGCCCTCCGGCCGGATGCTCAATGTCGATTTCGCTCTCCGCGCCGGTAAACCGCAGCGCAAACCATTTTTGCGTCTGGCCGCGGTATTTGCCGCTCCACGCGTAGCCGGCGATCGCCGGCGGAATATTGTAATTGAGCCACTCGGCAATCTCGCCGAGACGTTCCACGGAACTGATGTTGGTCTCTTCACGCAATTCACGCAGAGCTGCCGGCCACGGGTCCTCACCTGGGCCAATGCCGCCCTGGGGCAGTTGCCAGACATGGGTATTGTCGACGTGCTCCGGGCCATCGATGCGGCGGCCGATAAAGGCAAGCCCGGCGCGATTGAGCACCATCAGGCCGGCACAGGGACGATAGGGGAGGTCTTCGAAAGACATGGGCTCAGACGACAGATGATGGACCAAGGACGACGGATGATAGAAAAATCTACATAGTCCGTCCTCTGTCGTCCGTCATCCGCCGTCTGTTTAGCTCTGCTTCGCCTTTACCGCGACTGCGGTGATCGGCACCAGCAACAGGCCGCGGCTTTCCGCCGCCTTGGCCCATTTTGAGATATGCTCGATCGATACCGGTAGCGCGGACGACATGCCGACGGCGAAGGTGCGCTCGCGTGCTGCCATTTCCAGGCGACCGAGAGCGTGGTCGATCTCTTCGGGCGTAGGCACCGCATCGATAATCACGTCCGCCTTGGCGAACGGGAGACTATTAGTTCCGGCGATCCGGCCAGCGACGCTCCGCGCATTGGCGCCGTCGTCGACAAAAATCAGCCCGCGTTTGGCAGTTTCGCGCAGGACCGGAGCGAACGACTGCTCGGACGCGGTGAAGCGCGCCCCCATGGCGCCGACAATCCCGACGTAACCTTGAAAGCGGCTCATCAGCCAGTGTAGCCGCTCAAGATTTTGCTCGGGCGTGAGCGAGGTCAGCAGCGTCTGCGGGCCGGAATCGTTGTCGGGATAGCTGAACGGCTCCAGGGGCACTTCCAGCAGAATCTCGTGCCCTGCCCCCCGTGCGCGCGCGACCGAGCCCTCGACGTCTGAGCCATAAGGCATAAAGGCGAGTGTCACCGCACCCGGCATCTTGGCGATCGCCGCCGCGGTGCCGCTCTCGCTGACACCGAGACCGCCGATGATGAGCGCAACGCGGGGCGCATCGGGCCGGCCTGGCAGCGGCGTCGCCGGCCGGGCAAAGACTTCCGCCGGGCGCCTGCCGTCAGCGGCGATTTTCGGAATTGGCCCGCGCGGCGTCATCTCAAGAAGCGCTTGATCGACCGCGGGACTTTTCGGCGGACTGGCGCCATCCCCGCCATCGGGGATCACCACCTCCTGCCGCGCCCCGGTCTTGCCGTCGATAATAGTGATCGTCTTGGTGCCAGCTGCAGCGCTGTTTCGCGCTGGCCGCGCCAGCATGGTTGCCGGACCGCTTCCCGGAGGCTGCGCGCCGGGAGCAGCTTCCGGCATGGAAGGCGTTTCGGATTTCTTCGCGGCCACAACGGGATGCAGGTCGATCGGCACAGCAACCACCGGCTCGCCGCCGAGCGGATTCTCGCCAACGATGGCCCAAACAACAAATGCAGCGAAAAAGAGTGCGAGCGCGCCGGCAATGATCTGCGGCACTGAAACTGGCAGTCGCCAGCGACGCTTCGCCGGTTGCTGGCCGAGCGGCGCGTTCAGGTCGTCGGCCGTCATGGCTCAGTCCGCCAAATAATGTCCCGGCGAATCATGGCCGACAGCTTATCACGGCAGCCAAAGCACCCATCTGCAGCCGAGGGCCTTTGTCCGCCCCGCGGGCTCCCCGGCGCTCCGGACGACCGGTGTTGGAAGCAAAAAAAACGGGGCGGCTCGTGGCCGCCCCGCATTCGTATCAGGTAACGCCGCTTAGTTCGGAACGGCGGTCTTGGGGTTCGGGGGGAAGGCGGCGTCGCTAATGGCGCCGCGCAGGAGATCGAGCGCCTCCTTGAGCGCCTTGTCGTCCTTTTCGTCCGGCGGTACGTAGGACTGCGACCCGGACTCTTCGCTGCCTTCCGCCTTGAGATGACCGCGCAGCGATGCCTCGCCCTTGGTGTCGGTCCGCGCCTTGAGATCGTCCGGCACGTCCTGCAGCACCTCGATGTCGGGCGTGATGCCCTTGGCCTGGATGGAGCGGCCAGAGGGCGTGAAGTAACGCGCCGTGGTCAGCCGCAGCGCGCCGTTGCCGGCGCCGAGCGGAATGATGGTCTGCACCGAGCCTTTGCCGAACGAGCGCGTGCCGACCAGTGTAGCGCGCTTATGGTCCTGCAGCGCGCCGGCCACGATTTCCGACGCCGAGGCCGAACCGCCGTTGATCAGAACGATCACCGGCTTGCCCTTGGTCAGATCGCCTGGCCGGGCATTGAAGCGCTGGGTTTCCTCAGCGTTACGGCCACGGGTGGAAACGATTTCGCCCTTGTCCAGGAACGCGTCCGACACCGAGATCGCCTGATCGAGCAGACCACCCGGATTGTTGCGCAGATCGACGACGTAGCCCTTGATCTTGTCGGCGCCGAGTTGCGAATTGAGCTCGTTGATCGCCTTCTTCAGACCATCGGTCGTCTGCTCGTTGAACTGGGTGATCCGGATATAGCCGACATCTTCGCCCTCGTTATGCGAGCGGACCGATTTCACCCTGATCACGTCACGCACGATGGTTACGTCGATCGGCTTGTCTTGTCCCTTGCGCATGATGGTGAGCTTGATCTTGGTATTCACCGGACCGCGCATCTTATCGACCGCCTGGTTCAGCGTCAGGCCCTGCACCTGCTCATCGTCGAGCTTGGTGATGATATCGTTGGCCATAACGCCGGCCTTGGCCGCCGGCGTTTCATCGATCGGAGCGACGACCTTCACCAGGCCGTCTTCCATCGTGACCTCGATGCCCAGCCCGCCAAATTCGCCGCGCGTCTGCACCTGCATGTCGCGGAAGCTCTTCGGGTCCATGTAACTCGAATGCGGATCGAGCCCGGCCAGCATGCCGTTGATCGCCGATTCGACCAGTTTGCTGTCGTCCGGTTTTTCGACGTAGTCGGCGCGCACACGCTCGAACACGTCGCCGAACAGATTAAGCTGGCGGTAAGTGTCCGACGAAGCCGCTTTTGCGCTCGACCCGACGAAAGCGATGTGTGGCTGAGTCGCCAAGAGCGTGAGACCGGCACCTGCGACCGCGCCAAGGAAAATCAGGGAAGTTTTGCGCATCATCCGCGAACCTTTTCACCTTCGTTTGTTGCCCACCATGGGCTTGGATCAATAGGAGTGCCGTCTTTACGGAACTCCACATAAAGCACAGGCTGCTTGGACTTGGTCGCCGCGGCCGCGGATACCTGCGATCCGCCGCCCATCACCGCTACGGGTTCACCAGTCAGTACAAACTGGCCGAGATCGACGGAAATCCGTTCCATCCCCGCTAGTAACACATGATACCCGCCGCCGGCATTCAGGATCAAGAGTTGCCCATAGCTGCGAAACGTGCCGGCGTAAACTACCCAGCCGTCGCACGGAGATGTGATCTGCGCACCGGCGTGGGCGCCAATGGTGAGGCCCTTCTGTGTTCCACCGAAGCCGTCAGAGGCGCCGAATTCGCGGATTTTCACGCCATTAACGGGTAAACGCAGGTGTCCTCGCGTGGCGGCGAAGGCGACCGCCGGCACCAGACGGCCGGGATCCTTAAGGGCGGCAAGATCGGGGCGCGTTGCGTCCTCCTCGATCGAACGGGCCTCAGCATGGGCGGTGCGGCCGGCCGAATCGAGGCCCGATTCGAGTTTGGCGATGAGTTCCTTAAGGCTGTCGACCTGGCGCGCCAAATCGGCGGCGCGTGAACGCTCCGCTTCAAGCGCCTGCTCGGTAGCCGCTTGCTTGCTTTGCCGCTCGTCAATCAGCACGTTCAACCGCAACTGCTCGCGCCCGAGCAAATCGAGATCGCGCGACAGGTGCTCATTTTCACCGACGATGGTTTTGCGCACGCGCACGAGATCGGCGAGATCGCCGGCAAGCGCGTCGGCCTGCACCCGCATATCCGGAAGCATGGCGCTAAGCGTGATCGCCGTGCGCACGGCTTGCAGGGCGTCTTCGGGCTGCACCAGGAGTGCAGGCGGCGGCTGATGCCCCACCCGTTGCAGCACGGCGAGGATTTCGACGATCACGGCGCGGCGCTCATCGAGCGACTTACGGATGAAAGCTTCCTGTTCGTCGAGCGGGTTCAACCGGGTACGCGTAGCTTCGATGCTGGCCTCGACGGTGCGCACGCGCGCGGCAGTGTCGATGAGTTGCTGATTGAGCGCACGCCGATCGTCACCAAGCGCGTCGATCTCCCGCCGCAGCTTTGCCTGGCTTTCTGCCGACTCGCGCTCTTTGGCCCGCGCCGCATCGAGTTCCTGATCGTGCTGCTTGAGAGCGTCGGCATCCGTTGTCGCCGGCGCGGTGTCCGGTGCCGAGGGAAGATACGGCACCGGAGGCTGCGGGATGGGGGCTTGGACTGCGCCGGCGGGCGTTTGGCCCGGCACGGCTTGCGCGATCGCCGCGCTATTGGCGCCGAGCGGCAAGGCCAACAGCATGGCCGGCCCGAGCACAAAGCGCGGATCCGTGCGATGCGGCCAACGGAGAATCATGTTGTCCAAGAGTAGGCGCCAGGGTCTGAAACGCAAGATAAGCACGGGCCACAAGCAAAGCAGGTGCGATGCGTCCGGAATAAGACGCAAATCTCGATCAGATCGTCACAAATCGGTGAGGCAAGATTAAAAAGAATTCAGGTCCGCACCATCGTTATTCTTACGCCCGATGATAAGGGTGGCCGGCGAGGATGGTGCCGGCGCGATAAAGCTGTTCAAGCAACATGATGCGCACCAGTTGATGCGGCCAGGTGGCCGTGCCAAAGGCCAGTCGGACCTTGGCCCGTTCGACCAGACTGGGTGCGAGGCCGTCGGCGCCACCGATGATAAAACATGCCGCCGCGCGGTCTTCCGCCCGCCATTCGCGCAGCAGCGCCGCAAGCGCCGGACTATCCAGACTTTCGCCGCGCTGGTCGAGAATAACAACGAGCGCGCCATCGGGAATGACGTTGGCGAGCGCGATCGATTCCTCGGTGCGCCGACGCTCGGCATCCTGTGCCCGGCTTTCACGAATTTCTACTATTTCGATTTCCCGCAAGCCGAGTGCACGTCCTGTGGCCGTGGCGCGCTTGCAGTAGGACGCCGCGAGTTCGCGCTCGGGTCCTTGTTTGAGCCGGCCGACGGCGGCGACAACAATGCGCATAATGGGACACGCGGACGACAGCTGGGGCGCGCAGGAATACTGGCCCATCTACCGGGCCACACCACATCGCCCTCACTGGCGCAAGCGCGTTAACTCGCGCGCCGCTCCGACCGGCTGGCCGACCACATCTTCTCGAGATTGTAGAAGGCCCGCACTTCGGGACGAAAGACGTGGACGATCACATCGCCCGCGTCGATCAGCACCCAGTCGCAATGCGGAACACCTTCCACCCGGGCCGCAACGCCGACTTTATGCAGGTCCTCGACGACCCGGTCGGCGACTGAGCCGACATGGCGCTGCGACCGGCCGGAGGCTACGACCATGTAGTCGCCGATCGACGATTTGTCCCGAAGGTCTATGGTGAGGGTGTCTTCCGCCTTCATATCGTCGAGGCGGGCGAGGACTAAACTGAGGATCTCCTCGGCGTCAGGACGCATTGTGGAGACCGGTTCGGGCACGCGACGTTCGGCCCGAAGAGTTACAGGTGTGGACAGGGGTCCTTATCCTTTCGCTCCTTTTCGGCCCCGGCCATCGATGCAGAGGCCATGAGTAAGATAGGCACGCCAGGTTAACAGTTTCAACTCCTTGCAGTCACACTGTTGCAACGTTTTACCGCGCTCGCACTCACCGATCGTGCAAGGCTCGTGCCGCCCGTAGCGCAGTCGAGGACAACGGCGACTTGAGTCCGTGCAGGTAAATCCATGCCGGCGGCGTTCGTTCCGGCAGCGTCCGCGCCGCCGCTTCAGGGATGCGCGACCACGCCAGCGCCTGACCGGCGACGCCTGCCCTAGCGTACAGGCTCGGTCCGAGACGATCAACGACTGCAATCGGCACCAGCGCCGCAATGCCGCGCCAACGCTGCCAACGATGGAAGCTGCGGAGATTATCGGCGCCCATGATCCAGACAAAGTGCACACGCGGGCAACGCCGGACCAGATAAGCAACCGTCTCGTAGGTGTAGCGGGTACCCAGCCGGTCTTCGAGATCGGTGACGTCGATGCGCGGATGATTCGCGAGCGCTTCGGCGGCCGCGAGCCGCTTGACAAGTGGCGCGAGGCGGCTCGTGTCTTTCAACGGATTGCCGGGCGTCACCAGCCACCAGACGCGATCAAGCCCGATCCGGTTCATGGCGAGGAGACAAGCGGCTCGGTGAGCCGCGTGCGCCGGATCGAATGTGCCGCCGAACAGCCCGATGCGCATACCGGGCGCATTCGGCGGCAGGATTACGCGCGCATCAGCCATTTCCGACCCTCGCCCATTCGGGGCAGAAGGAACAGCGGCCGCCGCGCGCGGAAGCGGGAACTCACGGTTCATGGCCGTCAGAAACAACCCCCTCCCCCACGTGTCATCCGCCGACCGCCATTGTCGACAAGTCGCGGCGGAGGAGACGAACTTTATGGTCGCGTCTGTCCACTGCCATGGATGCGGTACTTGAAACTGGTTAGCTGCTCGACACCGACCGGGCCGCGCGCATGCAGTCGGCCGGTGGCGATGCCGATCTCGCCGCCGAAGCCGAATTCCCCGCCATCGGCAAATTGCGTGGACGCGTTGTGCAGGACGATCGCCGAGTCTACTTGCCGCAAAAACTTCTGCGCAGCAGCGCGGTTTTCAGTAACGATGGCATCGGTGTGGTGCGAGCCATAACGCTCGATATGAGCGATCGCACCGTCGACGCCGTCGACAACGCCTGCGGTTAGAATGGCGTCGAGATATTCGGTGCTCCAGTCCGCTTCGCTCGCCGGTTTCACGCGAGAATCGGTCGCCTGCACGGCCGCATCACCGCGAACCTCGCAACCAGCATCGATGAGCATGGTCACGAGCGGCTTGAGCAATTTCGGTACGCCAGCGCGATCGACCAGCAAAGTCTCGGCGGCCCCGCACACGCCGGTGCGCCGCATCTTCGCATTGAGCACGATTGATTTGGCCATCGGTAGTTTGGCTGCGCCGTCGACATAGACGTGACACACGCCTTCGAGATGCGCGAAGACCGGCACACGCGCTTCCGTCTGTACCCGCTCAACCAGATCCTTACCGCCACGTGGAACGATCACATCGATCGCGCCATCGAGACCGGTAAGCATCATACCGACGGCAGCGCGGTCGCGCGTCGGCACCAGCGAAATTGCGGCGGTTGGCAGTTCGGCTTCGGCCAATCCTTCGACAAGTGCCGCGTGGATCGCCCGCACCGAGCGAAAGCTTTCGGAGCCGCCGCGCAAGATGACGGCGTTCCCAGCCTTCAGGCACAGCGCCGCGGCGTCAGCGGTGACGTTGGGCCGGCTCTCGTAAATGACACCGACAACGCCGAGCGGTACCCGCACACGCTCGATGCGCATTCCGTTAGGGCGGCGCCACGACGCCATAACGGCGCCAACGGGATCTTTCAGCTTGCGGATGATGTCGAGCCCGGCCGCCATAGCTTCGATCCGCTTGGCATCGAGCGTAAGCCGATCAAGAACCGCGGCAGTCGCGCCCTTGGACTTTGCCTCGACCACGTCCTCCGCATTAGCGGCGAGGATCGCCGGCTGCGTCCGGCGGATAGCGTTGGCTATAGCGGCAAGCGCGCGATTCTTCCGTGCCGCCGGCGCCAACGCCAGCACGTAGGCCGCTCGGCGCGCCTCGCGGCCGATCTCGCGCATCGCGGCGTCGAGCTTGCCGGCGCTCTCCACCGCCTTGAGCGGAGCATTCATGGCCTTGATCCGTCTAATGTTCGGATAATTCTTACCATGTTCGGTGAGGCCGGGCGAGGAGGCTTTACCCCAAGGTTGTCCACAGCGCTCCACAGCCATTCGTCGGGCGGTCACAGATTCCGGGGAACCTG
>JBAUGC010000965.1:0-2648 GCA_049679485.1 Xanthobacteraceae bacterium | reverse complement strand
GAGACGCCGCACCTGACCCGCCCGCCATCGGAATATCTGCGCGAGCATTTCTGGTTTTGCACGCAGCCGATGGAGGAACCGGAAGACCCGGCGCATCTGCAAGATATTTTCGGCTGGATCGGTTGGGACAAAATCATGTACTCGAGCGACTATCCGCATTGGGACTACGACGATCCGCGCGTCGCACTGAATTTTCGGATGACCGCACTGCAACGCTCCGGCATTCCGCGCGACAACGCCAAGGCGTTGTACCGCTTGTCTTGATTTAGAGCGCAGCTTTTCCAGATGACGCTCGAATGAGCCGCCACGTCGTCGCCAGCGTCGCCGAGGTGCCGCCGGGGACCAACAAGCTGGTGATCGCCAAGGATCGCGAGATCGGCATCTTCAACGTCGCGGGAAGGTTCTATGCCCTCGCCAACCGCTGCCCCCACAAGGGCGGCCCGCTCTGCCGGGGCCGCATCACCGGATTGACACAGTCAGGCGGCCCCGGCGACTATCGCGTCATCCGCAACGGGGAATTTTTGCGTTGCCCATGGCATGGCTGGGAATTTGAGATTGCGACCGGCCAGAGCTATTGCGATCCCAAAACGATGCGCATTCGCCAGTTCGATGTCGCTGTCGCTCCCGGCGAGGAATTGGTCAAAGGCCCCTACATCGCCGAGAATTTCCCGGTTTCGGTCGAAGAGAATTATCTGGTCGTTGAGATTTGACGCTGCGGGATCTCTGCAACGCCCTTCTCGCCCTCCCCCACTTTTCGTGGGGAGGATGAGAGGACAGCTAGAGCGTGAGGACGGCTACAGCGTGGTCTTGAGCAGATCGCTCAGCGCCTGCCACGAGCGCTTGTCAGCTTCGGCGTCGTATTTGAGGCCGTGGTCCGGCACCTGTACGTGCACGTGATCGGTAAAGGCGTGCATCACGCCATTGCCGTAGAGGATCACTTGCCAGTCGACGCCGGCGTCAGTCAGCTCTTTTTCGAACTTCGAGACCGCTTCGGTATTCACGATTGGATCGGCGGCGCCGTGCAACGCGAGCACGTGGCCCTTGATGTTCTTGTCGCTCTCCGGATTCGGCGTGCCGAGTGAGCCGTGGAATGTCACGACATCAATGAGCGGCGCACCCGAGCGCGCCAGATCGAGCGCCGGCATTCCGCCGAAGCAATAGCCGATGGCCGCGAGCTTGCCGGTATCCACCATGGGCGATTGCCGCAACTGGTCGAAACCGGCCTGCGCACGCGCCAGCACCAGGGGCCGGTCCTTATAGTATTTGCCGGCTTCGGCCGCCGCCGCGGGGATCGTATCCGGTCGGACACCCTTACCGTACATATCCGCGACAAAAGCGACATAGCCCATCTTGGCCAGCCGCTCGGCGACATCTTTATCCTGGGCGGACGGTCCCCACCAGGCCGGATAAACGATGATACCGGGACGTTTTCCGGTCATGGCGTCGTCGTAAACGAGCCAGCCCTCGAGTGCTGTGTCGCCCTGCTTGTAATTAATGGTTTCGAACTTGATCGCAGCCTGCGCCGAGCCGGCGCTGATGGCCAAACCGCACAGTGCGGCGAGCAAAAGCTTCATTCTCATGAACGACCTCCCGATGACAAGGGGAGGCTTTCACTCCCCCAGCTTTGCCGGCGCGCATAATAAAGGCAAACTCCAGACAGGCACCAGCAGGCGAAGCGAGTTCGCGCATGACAACCAGGAAAAAACTGCCCGAGGAGCTGCGCAGCTTTCGCTGGCTCGGCCGTGACGATCTGCGCGCGTTCGGGCATCGCTCGCGGCTTCGGCAGATGGGCTACGACCGCGCCGATTGGGTTGGCAAACCGGTGATCGGCATTCTCAACACCTGGAGCGACATCAACGCCTGCCACGGCCACCTGCGTGAGCGGGCGGAAGAGGTCAAACGCGGCGTGCTGCAGGCCGGCGGCTTTCCCATCGAGCTGCCGGCGATGTCGCTCGCCGAACCGTTCGTCAAACCGTCGACCATGCTGTACCGCAATTTCCTCGCCATGGAGTGCGAGGAACTGTTGCGCAGCCACCCGATTGACGGCGCGGTGCTGATGGGCGGCTGCGACAAGACCACGCCCGGTCTGATCATGGGCGCGATCTCGATGGGGCTGCCGGCGATCTACGTGCCGGCCGGGCCAATGCTGCGCGGTAACTGGCGCGGCCACACGTTGGGCTCCGGCTCCGACGTGTGGAAATACTGGGACGAAAAACGCGCCGGCAATATCGGCGACGCCGAATGGAACGAGATCGAAGGCGGCATCGCACGTTCGTTCGGCACCTGCATGGTGATGGGCACGGCGGCGACCATGATGGCAATCACTGAAGCGCTCGGACTGTCACTCCCCGGCGCCTCGTCGATCCCGGCGCCGGATGCAAATCATCCGCGGATGTGCGCCGCCGCCGGACGCCGCATCGTCGACATGGTGTGGGAGGATCTGACGCCCGGGCAGATTTTGACGCCGGCGGCCTTCGACAATGCCATCCGCGTGCACATGGCGCTGGGCGGCTCGACCAATGCTATTATCCACGTCATCGCAATGGCGCGCCGCGCCGGCGTCGCGCTCGACATGCAGCGGTTCGACGAAATCTCGCGTCAAGTGCCGGTGATCGCCAACATCACGCCGTCGGGCAAATATCTGATGG